>JAYUAL010000027.1:0-6335 GCA_043741355.1 Gemmatimonadales bacterium
ACGCCGATCACGTACTTGCCGTACTCCTTGAGCTTGAGCACCAGCGACGAGAAGTCACTGTCGCCGGAGAGCAGGATGAATGTGCCAATTTCCGGCCGAGTGAACACCAGCTCCGTGGCGTCCACCGCGAGGCGGATGTCGGTGGCGTTCTTCTTGTTGGTGCCGAAAGCCGGAGCAAAGATCAGATCGATCGAGGACTCCGAGAGCGGCACGATGTATTGCGGGTATCGTCGCCAGTCGGCGTAGGCGCGCTGCACCGCCACCTTGCCACGAATGATGTCCGAGTTGAGCAGGGTGCGGAGCTCCTTGGTCAGGTCGCTCCGGATGCCCAGCGTGACGTTGTCGAAGTCGATCAGGAGAGCGGCGTGCGGGGAGTGGTGCACGTGCACTGGAACGGATGGAGGCGCAATGTGCGCCTGGGCAGCCTGTCGGCTTGCCCGATGGGACGGGTGACTCACGATGTTATTTCGTCTCCGCGATCCCCTTCCTCCGAGCTCCCGCCGCTTCCCGGACCACCCAAGGCGGTCAAGGAATTCGGCAGGGAACCCGGGTGGGGGACCGCTGGCTGATGGTCCGGACTGGGCAGCCCCATTGGCTTCCCACTGTCCAGTTGATAAAAGTAGCTAAGTCGTTGTCATGTAGGTAGTCGCCAGCGCCTCGATGACCCGCTCACCCGCCCGGCCGTCCCATCCTTCGGGGCGCCCGGGCCGGAACTTTCCGCTGCTTCGCATCGCCAGCACCTGGTCCACCGCCGCGCTGATCGCGGCGCGGGTCGAGGCCACCAGACGGTTGGTGCCCTCGGTAATCGTCACCGGGCGCTCAGTGCTCCCGCGCGCGGTGAGGCAGGGGATGCCCAGGACAGTGGTCTCCTCCTGGAGGCCCCCCGAATCGGTCAGCACCAGCGCCGAGCGGTCGACCAGGCTCACCGTTTCGAGGTACCCCAGCGGGTCCACCAGGCGCACGGTGCCGCTGCCTACGGTAAGCCCGAATTCCCCAATGCGCTGCCGCGTGCGCGGGTGGACCGCGAAGATCACCGGCATCCTCCGCCCCAGCTCCTCGAGCGATTGGAGCAGCTCGGCAAGGACTGCGGGCTGGTCGACGTTGGACGGCCGGTGCAGCGTCACGAACGCGTAGTCGCCGCCGGAGACGCCCAGGGACTCGGGCACCCGCCGCGCCCGCGCCTGCTCGCGCAGCCGCAGCAGCGTATCTACCATCACGTTGCCGACCAGACGGACCCTGACGGCGGGGATGCCCTCGGCCAGCAGATTGCGGTCGGCGTCGCGGCTCGGCGTGAGGCAGAGGTCGGCGAGCTGATCGGTGACGATCCGGTTGAGCTCTTCGGGCATGTTGCGGTCGCGGCTGCGCAGCCCCGCCTCGACGTGGGCAATACGCACACCCTGCTTAGCGGCGACCAGGGCGCACGCCACGGTGGAGTTCACGTCCCCGTACACCACGACCCAGTCGGGCCGGTGGTGATCGAGGACAGGCTCGAAAGCGAGCATGATGCGCGCGGTCTGCTCGGTGTGGGAGCCGGATCCGACCCCCAGGTTCTCGTCGGGCTCGGGCAGACCCAGATCGTCGAAGAAAGCCTGGCTCATCGCCGCGTCGTAGTGCTGGCCCGTATGCACGAGGATCTGACGGAGTCCTCCCCACTTTCCGGCAGCCAGAACTGGACTCACCTTCATGAAATTCGGCCGGGCGCCCACGACGTGGAGCAGCGTGGTCATGGGGCCCCCTGAGACTCGGACTCCACCGGCGGCAGATTCAGCGCGAACGAGAAGCGGGTGCCCTGACCCGCTCCGGTATCCACCTTGAGCTCGGCCCGCATCGCCTCCACCAGTTTGCGGCAGATGGACAGGCCCAGCCCGGAGCCAGAAAAGGCATATTCGTGGTCGCGCTGACGGCGACGGAATGGTTCGAACAACATCGTCATGGAGGAGGCGGGAATGCCACGGCCGGTGTCCCGCACCGAAAACTCCAGCTCGGTGGGGCCCCGGACCTCCGCCTTCACCTCCACATAGCCTTCATCGGTGAACTTGAGGGCATTGGTCGTGAGGTTAAGTAGCACCCGCGAGAGCGCCACCGGATAGCCGATCCGAAGCTGTTCCTCCGGCACCACCAGGCGTACCTCCAAGCCTTTTTCCTCGGCCATCGGCTGCACGATATCGCGCACCGATTCTAGAATGTCCGCGACTGAGAATGGCAACGGATCCATCTCGAGCTGGCGGTCTCCCCCTCGCGCCAGCTCGATCACGTCGCTTGCCACCGAGGTCAGCCCGAACGCAGCGGCATAGATCAGGCCGAGCTGCCGGTCCTGGAGCGTGGTGAGCGGTCCACTGCGCCGGCGGCGCAGCGTCTCCGCCAGGAACAGGATCGAGGTGAGCGGCGAGCGGAGATCGTGGGCCACCTCCACCACCAGCTCGAGCCCGTCGGGCCCGGAGAGCCGGTCGCTGAAGCGTTGCCGCCAGTCGGTTTCGATCGCCAAGGCTACCTGCTCCACCGCGCGGAGGACCCTGATGACCGCGCCACCCTCCGGCGGAGGCGAGAGCGCTTCCAGCCCGGCCAGAAACAGGCTGCGAAGCCGATCCAGGATCCGCCGGGTGAGATGCGAGGACGACACCGTCGGCGGCACCCGGCCGGTGAGATGGGCCAGAATTGCGGTGCAAAGCAGGTCGGCGTGCGAGGCGATTTCTTCGGGCGATGCGGCATCCATCCGGAAGGTGCCGCTGTACTCCTCAACGATCCGGCCACACGCAAGCTCGAGCGCCTCACGAAGGCGCTCGTCAGACACGCGGACCGACGTCACGCACCCGGCTCCTCAGCGTCGCCCCGAATGAGCTGGTGCTTCTCGATCAGTCGGTAGAGTGTGGTGCGATCGACGCCGGCGAGCCGCGCCGCCTTGGACATGTTGCCCGCCGCGCGTGATACCAGCGAGGTCAGGTATTCCTTCTCGAACTCGGCCACGACCCGGTCCTTGGCCACGTGGTACGGGTCGGTCGAGGTGGCGGCCGCCGCGGGCTTCTGGTGCAGCGGCTCGTCCGAGGGATCGTCGTACAAGGGGATGTCCCCCGGCTGAATAATCTGCTCCGGTTCGACCAGCACCGCCGCGTGCTCGATGACATTCTGGAGCTCCCGGACGTTGCCCCGCCAGGCCCGCGACTCGAGAAACGCGATGCTTTCGGGACTCAGTCGGGGGCACCGGTCGGGCATTTGCCGGTGGCGCTGCCAGTAGTAGGTGAGGAAATGGTTGGCGAGGAGTGGAATGTCTTCCTGCCGCTTGCGCAGCGGCGGCAACGTGATCGGTACCACCCTGAGCCGGTAGAAGAGGTCGCCCCGCAGGACGCCATCGTCGACCGCCTGCTGCGGATCGCGATTGGTCGCCGAGATGAAGCGGATGTCCACCTGGGCATCGGTGGACTCCGACCCGACCCGCCGCACCACCCCGTCCTGGATGACCCGCAGCAGCTTGGCCTGGATCGACAGGGGCATCTCGGTGAGCTCGTCCAGGAACAGCGTCCCCCCGTTGGCGGTTTCGAGGAGGCCCGGCTTGTCGCGGTCCGCGCCGGTAAAGGCCCCCTTCCGATGCCCGAACATCTCCGATTCGAGCAGGGGCTCCGGCAGCGCGGCGCAGTTGATCGCCACGATGGGTCGCCGGGCTCGGCGGCTGTGCTGGTGGATGAACTGGGCGATGACTTCCTTGCCGGTGCCGCTCTCACCGCTGATGAACACCGACGCGTCGGTCGGAGCCACCTTCCGGGCCAGGTCGATCGCCCGGCGGAAGAGCGGAGAAATTCCGATCAGGTTCAGGGTGTCGCTGTGGCTGTGCTGCTTCAGGACCTGCTGCCGGAGCTCGGTGGCCTCTCGATTGACCATGACGGCGTGGGACGCCCGTCCGGTCAGCACCTGGAGGTGAGTGGCGGAGAACGGTTTGGGGAGATAGTCCCAGGCGCCGGCGCGAAGCGCCTCGATGCTGGTCGTGACACTCGGGTTTCCGGTCATCACCACGACGATTGTGTCCCGGTTGGTGTCGAGCGCCGTCTTAAGCAGTTCGAGCCCCGAAATGTTCGACATGTACAGATCCACCAGCACGATATCGAACTTGCGACGACGAAGCAGCTCCAGCGCTTCTTCGCCGCGGCCGGCAAGGGTGACGGAAAAGCCATCGAGCTGGAGGACACTCGCGCAGCTCTCGCGGAGCGTGCGCTCGTCGTCCACCAGCAAAATCTTGATGCTGGCTTTGACCTCCGGGGGAATCGAAAGCGGGTCGCGACCGCCGGGCGACTCCTGCCCAGGCGGAAACGACGCGTCGGACCCGGCCGTCAACGAACTCGCCATGACGCCTCAATCAGGGGTCGAGAAGTGGTTGCGATCCAACAAGGCGAAAACTGTGCCGCAGTGATGAAACACTTTGCTTCCTAGCAACCTTGGGTTCCAGTGGCCAATCGACGCTCCGCGCTGCTCCCGCAACAGAGTCTACCCCAGATGTGGCACATCCGCAATACTATCTGTTGCGTTGACGCGACAATCTCGCCGTGGGAGGATCTCCATGATGCCTGCGGCCGCGGTATTGCACTTGCGTAAGTGACGCCCCGGTGTGCTAGTTCCTTGGAAAGGCGTTGCCCGGGGGGAGTCGGCACCATGCAGCTTCTCTCTTATCATGTACAGCACTATCCAGAGGCCGACATGAGTGGACCGGTTGTCCCAGGCCGCCCCGGCGGGGTGAGTAGTCTCGAAGGCGCTGCGCTTACTCCCTACGCAGGGGTGTCGGCCACGGCACCTGCCGGAGGGGAGGTGGCTCCTCACACCGGAGCCGCGCGGATCACCCGGATGGTGGCGGCGCTGCGCCGCTTTGCGTGGCTGATCGGGCTGATTACGGTGGTCGGGACGGTCGCGAGCGTGGCGGTAACCCGGATCCTCAAGCCGGAATACTCGGTCTCGGCCACGATCTGGATCGAGACCAATACCGCCAAGCTGGGCAATAACGGACCGATTCAAGCCCCCGGCCTCCTGAATTCCTCCAGCTGGATCGAGCTGCTGCGTTCCTTCACCGTGCTCGATCCCGTCGTCCATCAGATGAAGCTGTACCTCTATCCCGGCAAGGGCTCGAGCACCGATCTGTTCAACGGATTCGAGCTCGCCGACCGGTTCCGTCCTGGCGACTACCTGCTCACCGTGGGGGAGACCGACAAGCAGTACACCCTCCGCACCAAGGCCGGTGTGGTCGTGGGAACCGGCGCCATCAACGATACGGTCGGGCGCCAGCAGGGATTCAAGTGGCTTCCGGGCCCAGCGCGCCTCACACCCGGGCTCAAGGCCGCCTTTACCGTGATCACTCCCCGCGAAGCGTCTCAGGCGCTCAGCAGCCGGCTGGTCACCAGGATGCCGCCGGACCAGGCCAACTTCCTGCGCCTGACTCTGACGGGGGGCGAGTCCGAAACGACCGCGAGCACCCTGAACGCGATTCAGAAGCAGTTCGTCGACGTGGCCGCGGACCTCAAGAAGCAGAAGCTGCGCGAGCTCTCGAGCCTGCTGAGCGAGCAGGTTCACCAGCAGGACACGAAGCTTCGCGGAGCCGAATCGGCACTCGAGAATTATCGGGTCGCCACGATCACGCAGCCGAAGGAAGACGTTCCGCTGGTTCCCGGCGTCACCATGACCACGTCTACCGCCTATTCCCGCTACTTCCAGGAACGGGTGGACCTCGATCAAACCCGGCAGGATCGCAAAGGGCTAGAAGCCGTTCTCAAGAAGCTCGAAGCCGGGGAGATCACGGTGGACGCGTTCCAGACCGTCCCCGCAGTACGCAATGCGCCCGACTTGTCGGCTGCCCTCAAAGAGTTGACCAACGAGACCTTGAATCTGCGCGCGCTACGCGCCAAGTACACCGATGAGCACAAGCTCGTCAAAGAGGTCGTGGACAAGATCAACATGCTGCGCACCTCCACCATCCCCTCGTATGCCCTGGCGCTGGTGAGTCAGCTCCGTACCAAGGAAGCCGACCTCGAGAGCCGCATTGTGGGCCAGGGCTCGGAGCTGAAGGGGATTCCGGTTCGTGCGATCACCGAGGGCAGGCTCCGCCGCGACATGGAGATGGCGGACGGCCTGGCCAAGAACCTTCAGGCCCGGTACGAAGAGGCGAAGCTTGGCGAGATCAGCGCCATTCCCGACATCCGGGTGCTCGATCCCGCGGTCGCGCCGACCCGCCCCTCGAAGAACCAGGCCCCGCTGATCATCCTGGTGGGCTTCCTGGCCAGTGTCACCATCGGGGTCGCGCTCGCCCTGCTGTTGGACCGGCTCGACAAGCGATTCCGGTACCCCGAACAGGCTTCACACGA
>JAYUAL010000028.1:0-6306 GCA_043741355.1 Gemmatimonadales bacterium
GATCATGTCCGCTACCGTTGGGAGGCCACATGGTGCTACTCACAGGACGCAGAAGCAGTCCGCATACTCGGTTTCGGTCGCTCCCGAGATATGATTTTGTGAGTGTGGCTCCATGACTAATACGCCGCGCCCCGACCATGCCCCCAAGGGGGACGACCGCCCCCAAGCGGAGGGCGAGAAAACGCCGTTCGAGAAGATGCGCGACCTCACGCGACGGGTCATTAGTGCTCCCAAGAGCGAGCGGCCGAAGGCCAAGCCGCGGAAGCGAGCCTAGTTCGCAGCCGGTGCGGCCGCTACGCCGTCAGATCCTTCGTCCAGAACCACCCCCGTCACCCTGAGCGGCGTCATCCTGCTAGTACCCTCAAGCGCGATAACTGCAGGACACACCTCAACAACCTTGTTCATGAATGCCTTCGTCGCACGGAAAATGTCTTCCGCCTCGTCGTCGGTATACAACGCCTTGGGGTGCATGACCTCGTTTCGCCAAGCAAGCTTGACGGCATAGAGGAGCGCCGATACCTGTGCAAGCGCCACAACGTCGGGGTCGCCCTTCTCCAGCGCTCGAATCGCCTTATCAGCCTGCTCGATCAGTTGATTCCAGCTTTTTTCGCAATTGTGCTTGTCGAGTAGGGTAACTTCTAGTCGAACGCCAAATTCCTGAACCCCCCCTTCTAGCACTCGCATAAGGTGGAATACGGCGGCGGTCGCGCGACCACATCCCAAGCATTTACCAGCCTCCTCAATGTCAGTCCCGAGAGATGGGAATCGCTTCGCTACTTCGTCTCCGAGTAGCGATTGTCCCCCGAAGAAGTAGATGGCCCTTCCGGGGGGCATGAAGGAACTTCCCGACTATCCAATGCATCGTCGAGCTCCTCCCGTAGGGCCCGCAGTTGGTATCTCATTTCGGCATAGGTGGCCCGCGCTTCGATGGCAGCGCCGAACCGATTTCGTCGGGTTACGACCTGAGGGAGGTAGAAAAAGTCGTTTGCCGCCGTACACCGTTCGAGTATTGGCGAAAGCGTTTGGGCGTCTACGTCCGTAAGGGGGCCGTTGTTTTCACCTGCAAGCCTCAGACGCCTCCTCCAGCCGTGCCACCTCACGTGCGAAACTGACAAGGGCATTAATCCGAAGCGCAAACACGTTGGGCTTCCAATGGCCGGAAAAGGACGCAGTCTCGCCCCCTCCCGGCCTTGGGGTGGGCGAGTAACTTCCAGCGACATTAAGCGGGGCGAATGCCCCAAGATGGGTCACAATCTAGGCTCCCGGCGCGGGTGCGCCAAGTATGTTATTGCCCTAGATTGGGCCGACCCTTGAACCCAAGCTCCTTTGAAACTGGTGGTAAATCGGACCATGACAGGCTCCCCCGCGCAGCACCCTGACTCTCTCTTCGGGAGCGCCATCTCGGTCGGCCCGGCGGGCGTCAAGATCCACGACCGGGGCGCGCTCCAATCCCAGGCGATGGACCGTCTGGTTTGGGAGGCGGTTTTCGGCACCGAGACAGGGCGTGACGCCGCCCGAAGCCTTCTCTGGGATCTTGGTCAGGCCACCGGGGTCCGGCCGGCATCGATCCATGACCTCTACCTAGCCGCCGGACGGGGTGAGTTCCGGGGGTTCACGGTACCCGCGATCAACCTTCGGATGATCGCCTACGATTCTGCCCGGGCCGTCATTCGGGCGGCCCGAAAAGGCGATGTCGGGGCGCTCATCTTCGAAATTGCCCGGTCGGAAATCGCCTACACCGACCAGCGCCCGGCGGAGTATGTCGCGGTGGTGATCGGCGCCGCCCTCCGGGAGGGTTACACCTTGCCGTTGTTCATCCAGGGTGACCACTGTCAGGTCAACGCCAAGAAATATGCGGTGGACCCCGAGGGGGAGATCGGGGAGGTGAAAAAGCTGATCGGCGAGGAGGTGGGCGCCGGGTTCTTCAACATCGACGTCGACACCTCGACGCTGGTCGACCTCGAGCAGCCCACCCTCGATCTCCAGCAACGTACCAACTACGAGCGGGCCGCTGAGATCACCGCATACATCCGGAGCATCGAGCCTCGGGGCGTCACCGTGTCGGTCGGCGGCGAGATCGGCGAAGTGGGGATGAAAAACAGCACCGTGGAGGAGCTGGTGGCCTTCATGGATGGGTACAACCGGACCCTTGCCTCCCGAAGCAGGAACCTCGCGGGCTTGAGCAAGATCTCGGTCCAGACCGGGACCTCCCACGGCGGGGTGGTGCTTCCCGACGGGTCCATCGCCGAAGTACAGCTCGATCTGGCTGCGCTCGAGGCGCTGAGCGAGGCGGCGCGAAAAGAGTATCGACTGGGCGGCGCGGTGCAGCACGGCGCCAGCACGTTGCCGGCGAACGCCTTCGGCAACTTCCCGCGGGTGGGAGCCATCGAGATTCATCTCGCCACCAACTTCCAGAACATCGTCTGCGACCATCCCGGACTGCCCGCCGATCTGGCCCGGCGCATGACCCAATGGCTCGACCAGAACGCCCAGGCCGAGCGGAAGCCCAACGACACCGACGATCAGTTCTATTACCGGGCCCGCAAGAAGGCGATCGGCCCCTTCAAGCAGGAGTGCTGGTCGCTGCCCGCCGACGTGCGGCTGGCGATCGCGGCCGACCTCGAGAAGACCTTTACCTTCCTCTTCGAGCAGCTCAAGGTCTACGGCACGGCCGAAATGGTGCGGAAAGCGATCCGGGCGCCCGCGCTGACCCAAGACCAGCTGCACCGCGCCGGAGAGCTGGCGGTAGACGACGCCGAGGCAGGCGAGTAAGTATCGGGGAGCGGGGAGCGGGGAGCAGTGGCCGGGTAAACCCAGAGGAGTGCGTCGTGGCGAGAAAAAACCGGGACATGATATTCGTCGAGCGGGAGTCGTCCTCCCCGCTCTGGTGGCTCGTGGTCGGGGGCGCCCTGGGCGCCGGTCTGGCGCTGCTCTTTGCCCCGGAATCGGGATCAAAAACCCGGCGGATACTGGCCCGCCGCCTGTCCCGGCTCCGCAGCTCCGCCGCAGAGGTGCTCGGCGAATTCCGGGAGGCCGCGTCGTCCGACGACGCCGAGGACGTCGAAGAGGACGTCGAGGCGGAAGCAGAAGGCGAGGCCGAGGGTGAGGAGGAGGATGCCGAGGAGGCGGGGGAAGAGGAGGACGCGCTGAGTGCCCGGGAGGAGCTGGAAAAACGGCTGGTCGCGGCGCGGGCCCGGCGACAGCGCGAGCGGGCCGACGAGGACGAGGAGCCGGTCGCCTGAGGGAGGCACGGCAACGCGAGTGGCATCGCTCGCTGCGCGGATTCGCGTGGCGGACCCTGCAAGCCGCCGACGATAACAACATCCCTTTCCTGGCCAGCGCGCTGACGTTCGACGGGCTTCTGGCCGCGGTCCCGCTCATCCTGCTCCTGTTCGCCGGACTGGCCCGGATCCTCCAGGGCATAGCCGGCACCGGCGACATGGACCCGCAGCAGCTCTTCGAGCGGTTCCTGCCTCCTCATGTCTCGGGCCCACTCGATCCCTTCCAGACCGTCGAGGCGGTGCTGGGACGCCTGACCGAGGTAGGCCGGTCGGTCTCGGTGGTCGCGGTGCCTGCCTTTATCTGGTTCAGCACCCGGCTCTTCGCCGGGCTCCGTACCGCGCTCAACAGCATCTACGACGTCTCCATCCGCCCGTCCCGGAAACACTTTCTCCTCCGTTTCCTGCTCAACAAGCTCCGCGATCTGGGCATGGTGATCATGACGCTCGCGATGTTTCTGGCCAATACCTCGCTTTCCACCGGCCTGGCCCTGCTGCAAGACTACGCCAGGGAGCGGGGTCGCCCGGTGCTGTCGACCCTGGAGCAGTGGGGCGCGGAGGTGCTGGCCTTTCTCTTCCTGCTCGTCCTCTTCTTCCTGCTCTATCGCTTCGCCTCCATCCGGAAGGTGCGCTGGCAGGGGGCCCTGGTGGCATCAATTTTCATGTCGGTGGCGTTCGAGATCGCCAAACGGCTGTACGGGCTCTACCTCCGCGGTGCCGCCGGGTACGGAACCGCGGCGGCGGACGCGTCGCTCGGGGCCGCCGCCCTCTTCATCGTCTGGCTGTATTATTCCGCGCTGGTTTTCCTGCTGGGGGGCGTCGTCGCCGAGACCTGGGAGCTCCGAGCGATGCAGCGGGAACAGCGGGGCATCGCGTAACGTTTCCACCGAGCCTCGTCCATCGGCCCCCATGCGTCCCGTTCGCTTCGTTCTGTCAATCCTCGCCGTCCCCGCGCCCCTCGCCGCTCACTGGTCACCGCGCACTGGTCACATTAGGTTTCCTGCGCCCCAGGTCCGAAGGGTGTCGGCGCACGAACCGCGTCAGGACCTTGCCGGTAGCAGCGCTAAGTGATGTCCGGTGCAGCTTCGGGGTGCCTGGGGCACTTTTCTGTTGGACGGTGAGGACGGACGGACGGTGGGGACAGTCCGCCTTACCCCCTCTGTCCGACCGTCCGCACCGTCCACACCGTCCGCCCGCCCTTGATTGCTCTCGCCCGCAAATACCGCCCCAAGCGCTTCGCCGACCTCCTGGTGCAGGACCATGTCGCGACCGCGCTGCGGGGGGCGGTTGCCAAGGGTCGGGTCGGTCACGGGTACCTCCTGACCGGTCCCCGCGGCACCGGCAAGACCACCGCGGCGCGCATCCTGGCCATGGCCCTCAACTGCGAGAAGGCCGATCCAAAGTCTCCTACGGGCGAGCCCTGCGGCGTTTGCGTCAGCTGCGAGCGGGTGTGGAGCGGCTCCGCGAATTTCGACGTCGTGGAAATCGACGCGGCCAGCAACCGGGGCGTGGACGATGCCCGGGATCTGCGGGAGCGCGCGATGTACGCCGCAAGTCAGGAGGGCCGGCACAAGGTCTATATCGTCGACGAAGCACACATGCTCACGCGGGAGGCGTGGAACGCGCTCCTCAAGGTCCTGGAGGAGCCGCCGCCCGGTGTGGTGTTTGTCTTCGCGACCACCGAGCCGCAGAAAATCGCGTCGACCGCGGCGCCGGTGCTGTCCCGGCTGCAGCGCTTCGATTTCCGCCGGATCGGGCCCGCCGCCATCCGCGACCGGCTGCGCCAGGTGCTGGCCTGGGAAAAGCTCTCCGCCGAAGAGGACGCGCTGGCCCTGATCGCGCGTTATGCCGACGGCGGCATGCGCGACGCCCTCTCGGTGCTGGACCAGTGCCTGTCCTTCGGCGAAGGGCCCATCACCGCCGTCGCGGTGCGCGAGGTGCTGGGCCTGATCGGGGACGACCAGTATGCCGAGGTGCTGCGCCTGATAGTGGACCGAGATTCGGGCGGGGTATTCCCGCTGGTGGACCGGTTGGTCAACGCCGGCGCGGACCTGGTCGAATTCATGAATGGCACGGCCGAGCTGTTCCGGGCGTTGCTGATGGTGCAAAGCGGCGCCGCGCCCGAAGGACTCACCGACACGCTGCGCCAGGCCATCGACCGCGCCAAGGGACCGCTCCAGCCGGCCGATACGGTCCGGATGCTCTCGCTCCTGGCGGAGGCGGAGACCTCGATCCGGCGCTCGGCGAGCGTGCGGCTGGTAGTGGAGACGCTACTGCTGCGCTGGACCCTGATGGATCGCGTCGTGGAGATCGAGGAGGTACTGAGGGGCGATGCGCGGACGGGACGACGTCCTCCCGTCGAGGCCTCCCGTCCTCCCGCCGAGGCCTCCCGTCTTCCCGTCCTCCCGTCTTCCCGTCCTCCATCCGAGCTTACCCTCGAGTCCTTGCGAACCGCCTGGCCCGAAATCATCGAAGCGGCGCGGGCCCGGAGCATCCTGCTGGGCCAGGCCCTGGAGAGCGCTCCGCCCGGATCCGTGGCCCAGGGTGAGATCCGGCTTCTTGCCGCCAGCCCCGATCACGCCGTGCTGGTGGAGGGCATCCAGCGCCAGATCGGTCTCGTGGAGGAGCTGGTGCAGCGCCATTTCGGAGTGCCCGTCCGGATCATCGTGGCGACCCAGCGTCCCGGCGGCCCCGAGCCGCAGGAACGCCCAAACCGCATTACCGACCAGGCCTTGCGCACCGAGAAACTGGAGCGTCTCCGGCGGCTCGATCCCGCCCTCGACGCGGCGGCCAATGAGTTAGATTTGGAGATCGTAGACGAAGCGTAAAGGAACTCCGATGGCCGATCTTCAGCAGCTCTTTCAACTCGGTTCGCAGGTCCAGGGGCGGCTCTCGCAGCTCCAGTCCGAGCTTGCCGGACGCAGCATCGAAGCGACCGCCGGCGCCGGGCTGGTGCGGGTCCGCGTCGACGGCTCCGGACTGCTTCAGTCCCTGACCATCGACCCCGAGGCCTGGAACGGGCGCGACG
>JAYUAL010000029.1:0-6290 GCA_043741355.1 Gemmatimonadales bacterium
CCAGTTGCTCTGGATCTCCGCCGCGTAGAGGCTGGAGTTGCCGGGGAAGTCGGAGAGATGCTTTACCGAGTCGATGGTCAGATTGGGAAAGAGAATCCGGTTCTGCGAAAAGGCATTGGCCGCGTAAGTGTCGCCGGTGGAGGAGCCGTTCCGGTAGACCGTGGCATACCAGTGCGGAGCGTTGTACTTGAGCTGGGCCACGTTGTAGCTGTAGTTATCCAGCTGGTTGCGCCCCACGTTGGTCTGGCCCACACCGTCGCTGGTGCTGTAGCCTCCCAGCAGCTCGAAACGGGATTCGCCAGTGTAGTAGGCCAGCGCGCCGTAGGTCCGGAGCGACTTCGCGGTCCAGTCGAGGCCGATTTCCGGCGTCCGCGGAGGCCCGCCCGCGACGGCGCCGTAGTTAATCGTGTTCTTGAAATCATCGGCGCGAATGTAGTTGGCTGCCACCTTGTAACCCCACCGGCCCGACACGCCCGCGTAGCGTCCCTGCAGATCGAGAAAGCCGCGATTGCCCGCGGTGAGCTCGATCGTGGTGCCCTTGTACTGCCGCGGATCTTTGCTCTCCACATATACCACGCCGTTGCTGGCATCGGGTCCGTACAGGGCGCTGCCCGGCCCCACCAGCACCTCGACGCCCGCGATGTCCACCCGGGGAATCGGGGAGAAGCTCCCGATCGGGAGGCCGTTTTCCCCCAGCTGGGCCACCCGGCCATCCTCCATCTGCAGCATCCGGTTGTTGAACGACGAGTTGAACCCGCGCGCGTTGATGGCCACCGCGGTCATGCCCACCTGGATGAAGTCGATGCCCTTTACCTTCTTGAGCGCGCCGTTGATGCCGTTCCCCGAGGCGTTGGACAAGTCCTCCGCATCGAGCCGGGTGATCGTGGCCGGCGCATCGGTGATCTTTTCCACCTGGCGTGACGCCGAGACCACGATGTCGGCCACCTGCTGGGCCCCGGCCGTCAGCTCGGCATCAACCTTGGCGTCCGCCCCCGCGGTGACGGCTACTCCCGGCACAGTCTTGGGTGCGAACCCGATCCGCCGGAACACCAGCGTGTAGGTGCCCGGCTTGACCCCGGTAATCAGGTAGCTGCCGTCGAAGCGGGTGGCGCCGGACATCGACGTCCCGCTCACCGATACCAGCGCGTCCACGAGCGGCCGCCCACCGGACGCCGTGACCATGCCGGTGATCCGGCCCGTCTGCGCGGCCAAGGCCACGGGCAGCAGGGCGATGAGCGCTCCGGTCGTCCGAATGAGGCGGACCAGCCGGAGAGTGAACCTGTGGAATGACATCGAAACGGTCCTCCTCATGGGTGCGTTGGGAACGGGAGATCTGGGTTTACGTCATCGACCTTCAGAAGGGCCTCACCGGTCAGCACGGTCTCGCCGCGCTGGTTGGTGCAGGTCGTGGCAAGCCGGACCCGGCGCTTCTCGGGAACCAGCTCGAGGATTTCCGCCCGGGCGGTGATCGTGTCGCCGATCTTCACCGGCCCGACGAATCGGAGTGATTGCGACATATAGAGGGCGCCGGGCCCGGGGAGCTTCATGCCGACCACTGCCGAAATGAGCCCCGCGGAGAGCATGCCGTGCGCGATGCGCTCCCCGAACCGGCCCCGCGCGGCAAACCCGGCGTCCAGGTGCATGGGGTTGTGATCGCCGGTGAGGTCGGCAAAGGCCTGGATGTCAGCCGCGGTGATGGTTTTCGCCATCGAAGCGGACTGCCCCACCGCGAGATCCGGGTAGGCCATGATCAGGTGTCCATGACGAGCAGGATGTCGCGGTCTATGTCCGCGGCCTGCCGCCGGGTCAGGAACGAGACCCCGAAGAAGGCCAACATCGAGAGCACCAGCGAGAGACCCGAGACCGTCACTCCGGTCGGGACCGAGAAGAGCTTGAAGTAGGCCAGCGACTCGAAACCGAGGGTGCATACCAGCCCGGTGCCGATCGAAGCGATCGCGCCGGCGCGGGTGGCGCCGGGCCAGTTGAGCCCGATGGCCAGCGCGGGAACGAGGGTGGACGCGAACAGGCCCCATCCGAAAATTCCGAGGAACGCCACCAGGGAGCCGGAGAGGAGCGCCACGCCCGCCGCCACCACGGTGATCAGCACGGTCGAGACTCGGCCCCAGAGCAGCTCGTTCTTCACGCGCCGCCCCAGCGCCACCGGGATGTCGTGCGTGATCGCCGCGGCGCCCACGTTCATGAAGGCGTTGACCGTGCCCATGATCGCGGCGGTCACCCCCGCGAAGACGATCCCCGCGAGAAGGACCGGGGTGTAGTGGAGCAGGAACTGCGGCGTGGCATCGTCGGGCCGGGCCAGCGGGGCCAGCCCGCCCCGCGCCACCTCGGCCTTCACGGCCATTCCCATCCCGAAGTAGAGCAGCAGCGTCAGCATCAGGGCCCCGGTGGTGAGCGCCGGATACCATTTGAGGTGCAGCGGGTTCCGCAGCATGTAGAACTTGCTGATGACATGGGGCTGCCCCAGCCCCCCCACGCCGAACACGAAGAAGAACGAGAGCGCGGCCAGCGGGGTGATTTTCCCCCAGGGCGAGAGAAACGCAGGGTCGCTCGCGAGGATGGTGTTGGAGAGGCCTTCCAGCCCTCCGCCCAGACGAAGCACGTAGGCAAAGACCAGCACCGACGCGAGCGCCTTGATCGATCCCTGGAACAGGTCGGTGTACACCCCCGCCAGGATGCCCCCCGAGACCGAGTAGGCCAGCACGGTCGCGGTGCCGAGCCACACCCCGAGGGTAAGGCCGCTGCCGAACACCGCGTCGATCACGATGCCCAGGGCCAGCAGATTGGTGCCCATATAGCCGACGATCGCGATGAGAATCGCCACCGCGGCCAGGCCCTGGGCGGCGGGAGAGCGATAGCGCGCGCCGATCGCGTCCGGGACGGTGATCAGGCCGCGCAGCTCGCCCAGCATCCGCATCCGCTTGGCCAGAACCCAGGCCCCCATCGAATTGCTGAGGCCCGCGGGCAGCACGATGAACATTGCGCCCAGGCCAAGGCTGTAGAGCAGGCCGGGCCCGCCGATGAAGGCAAAGCCCGAGAGCGTCGCGGTCATCGCCGCGATGGCGAGGGTCCAGATCCCGATGCCGTCGCCGGCCACGAAGAAGTCCCGCGCGGTCCGGGTGCGCCGGCTGGCCCAGACCGCGATCAGCGCGACTACCACGAAATAGAAGAGCGACACCCCGATGATGGCCGGCTGGGGACCGCGGGTGAGCTCGGCGGCCTGCGGCGCGAGGAGCAGCATCAATCGGCCTCGCTCTGGTGCCGGGCCTCGCGAATCCGCTCGATATCGGACTCGTCGAGGATCAGCAGACGAAAGGTGCGGGCGTACACCGCGGGAAGCACCAGCGCCGGCAGCCAGGCGATCCCGTAGATCACCACCGCCGCGCGTACCGGAAGCCCCAGCAGGAGCGGGGTGCCGGGCCCCTCGGTGGCGGGCATCGCCAGCGCGTAGCCAAAACAGCCGACCAGCACCACGAACACGAAGGCCAGTGCCCAGACCATCGGCCCGAGACTCCGTCCCGGCCGAGCCGCCCCCAGCGCCATGGCTCCGGTGCACATCAGCGCGATGCCGATCACCATCGACCACGGCCCCCAGGCCGGCGTTCCGCCCGGCAGGAACGCCGAGCCGTAGGCTGCCGCGACCGCGAGCGTTCCCAGGACCACCGGTGCCAATCCTCGTCGCGCGGCCATCAGGACCTCCCGTAGAGGGCGTCGAGCCGGTGGCGATACTGCTCCGCGATCGCCGACCGGCGCAGCTTGAGTGTCGGGGTGAGCTCGTCGTGCTCGGCCTGAAGCTCCCGGTCGAGCAGCACGAAGGCGCGGACCTGCTCCGGGCGTGACAAGCCGGCGTTGACACGATCCACCGCGGCCTGCAACTCGGCCCGCACCCGGATGTGCTCGAGCAACATGGGCCAGCGCTCGGTGACTCCCGCTTCCTTCGCCCAGGCCTGCACCGCGGCGCGCCGAGGCGACAGGAGCGCGGTCACGAAGGGCCGGCTCTCTCCGTATAGCACCGCCTGCGCGATCCACGACTCCTGCGCCAGCCGCGCCTCGATCGCCAGCGGGGCCACCTTCTTGCCGGTGCTGAGGGCGATCAGCTCCTTCTTGCGGCCGGTAACCCGCACCCTGCCCTGCGCATCCACGGTTCCCAGGTCGCCAGTGAGCAGCCACTGCCCGTCCTCGGTGAATGCCCCGGCGGTCTCCCCTGGGCGGCCGAAATAGCCGGCGAAGGTGAGCTCCGATTTCCGAACCAGCAGCTCGCCGTCGTCGGCCACCCGCAGTTTGGTTCCACCTACTTGCGTGCCCGCGGTGTCGTAGTCGGCCTGACCCGGCCGGTGCATGCTGACGCAGAGGTGCTCGGTGAGTCCGTAAGCCCCCAGCACCTCGAGCCCCCGGCCTTTGAGATAGCGGGCGGCGTCCGCGGGAAACGATGCGCCCCCGCAGGTAGCCAGTCGGACCCTGTCGCCGAAATACAGGGCGAGCCCCGCCTCCGGGCCCGACCCTCGCAGCAGCTCCACGGCCTTTTCGAAATGCCTCGGCAGCCCGCCGAAGAGCGTGGGGTGGAACCCGCGGGCGGCGTCCGCCAGGTGGGCGTGCTCCGAAACCAGGCCGAAGGACATTCCCGCCACGATCCTGGTATAGAGGCCGAAGACCCGCTCCGCGGCGTGGCAGTAGGGCAGGAAGGAGAGCGAGGTGTCGGCTTCCGTCAGGCCGAGATGCGACTGGATCGCCAGGGCCGAGGCGGTGAGATACCGATGGGTGAGGATGGCACCCTTCGGATCGCCGGTGGAGCCCGACGTGTAGATGATCAGAGCCGCATCGTCGGGCCCGGCGGAGGCAATGCGGTGTGCCACGTCGCCGGATTTCGATGCGGCGCCTCCGGCCAGCCACTCCTCCCACCCCGTAACGCCCGCCCCGGGAGTTCCCTGGGGCGCCACCAGGGTGCGAAGGGCCGGCAACCCTGCGCGCACCGCGAGGACCTTCTCCAGCTGGGCCGCCGTGTCGACGATGATCGCGACGGCGCCACAATCTCGGAGCACTTGACCGACCTGGCCCGGCGCACTGGTGGGATACACTCCCACGCTCACCATGCCGGCCATCAGGATCCCCAGATCGGCGATGGGCCACACCGGGCGATTGCCGGCCAGGATGGCGACCCGTTCACCGGGCGCGTGTCCCGCTCCGATCAGCGCAGTGGCCACGTTGGTCGCGGCGCGCTCCCATTCCCCCCAGGTGTGGCCGACCTCCCGCTCGGCTCCGCCGGCGAGCAGCGCGCGAAAAGCCTCCTTCTCCGCCAGCGCGCCGGCACGCGCCGCGAAGGCGTCCAGTATGGTGCCACTCATGCGGCGCGCCTCAGCGGGTGCCAGGTGAGGGCCACCGCGCCCATCGCAAGCCCGGCTCCCGACGCCGCCAGCATCACCAGGTCGCCTTCGGCCAGGCGGCCGGCCCGCGCGGCATCGTCGAGCGCCATGGCAAGGCACGCCGAGCCCGTATACCCCCACTTGTGCATGACGGTGTGGGCCCGTGCCATGGGTTGGGAGAGCCGGGCCATCACCGTCTGGATGGTGGAGAGATTGACCTGGGTCCAGAGCCAGAGGGCAACGTCCGCTTCGGAACGGCCGATCCGCTTCAGCACCGACCGGACGATGCGGGGCCAGCCGTCTTCGTTCACCGAGGCGGGGTACTTCTCGACGAACCGGAGACGATTCCGGTAGCCGTCCTCGAGCACTTCCCGGGTGATCGGCTCCGCGGTGCCGCCGGCGAATACCCCCATGCCCCGAGCCAACCGTCCGTCGGCGAAGAGCTCCGATGCCAGGATTCCGGGCCGGTCGCTCGCTTCGAGCACCACCGCCCCCGCGCCGTCTCCGAAGATCGTCACGGTCTTCTTGTCGGAGGGGTCGAGGTACTTCGACATCGCATACGCGCCGATCACCAGGATGCGCAGATAGCGCTCGTCGGCGGCCAGGTACTTCCACGCGACATCGAGCGCGGTCACGAAACTTGCGCAACCCGCGTTGACGTCGAGGGTGCCCGCGCGCAACGCGCCGAGTCTGCCCTGCACTACGGAGGAGGTGGCCGGCGAGATATGCTCGGGCGTGTCGGTGGCGATGATCAGCAGATCGATGTCCCCGGGACCGATGCCGGCCGCTTCGAGGGCGCGGCGCCCCGCGGCGACCCCCAGGTCGGCGGTGGATTCCCCGGGAGCGCAGTAGCGGCGCTCGCGGATGCCGAGAGTACCGGCCACGAACGAATCGATGTCCTCGCCCAATCCGGCG
>JAYUAL010000030.1:0-6289 GCA_043741355.1 Gemmatimonadales bacterium
CGGTGGGCCACCGGCGCGATGGCGTCCGCTTCGCACTGCTTGGGGCGCCGGCACGAGAGATCCGGGCGCCTGGCCCAACGCGCTGCGCCTGATCGTGGCGGAGGGAGCCGCGGAGGCCGGCCAGGTGGTCTTGCTGGCCACCGACGTCGATGACCTGAGCCCCGAGTACCTGGAACCGCTCCGTGAAGCGTTGGTTGCCGCCGGAGCGCTCGACGTGCAGATCTGGCCCACCCAGATGAAGAAGGGCCGGATCGGGTTCAGGATCGAGGCAACGGGTCCGCCGGATCGCGCCGACCCGATTGCGGAAGCGATGTTCCGCCACAGCACCACGGTGGGGCTCCGCCGGTCCACCGCGGAGCGGATCACCTTGTCCCGGCGGCAATGGGACCTGCGCACCTCGGCCGGTGGCACCGTGCGGATGAAAACCGTGGAGGCCCCGGATGGCCCGAGGGCCAAGCCCGAGTTCGACGACGTGGTCGCGGAAGCGCGCCGCACCGGCCGCCCCGCCCACGACCTGGCGAGAGAGTTCCAAGAACAGGCTGGACGGCAGGCTCACGATCCCGTGGGCCCACCGAGCGGCCGAACCACCGTACCCAAGGAGTCGGAATGACGACGCGTACTACGATCCTGGTTCTCGCGACGGTGCTGAGTGCAGGCCCGCTGGCCGCGCAGCACGGCGGGATCAACCAGCGCCTCGCCGCCGCGCAGCCGGCCAAGTACACGCCGCCGCTTTGCCCGCTCAAGGCGATCAACGCCAAGGTGAAGAAGGGCGAGGAGGTACTGCGGAAGACTTATGAAGCCAAGTCTCCCGCCGAAAAGGCGGCGCTGCTCGCGGACGCCCGGCAGAACCTGGTGACGGCCATCGCCCAGGAGGCCCAGGGCACCAACGCCGCCGCGTGGTACTACCTGGCGCGCGTGGCCCTGCTGCGGGGCGACGCCGCCGAGACCGATTCGGCATTTGCCAAGGCCGAGGAGCTGGTGCCTTCTTGCGGAATCGACATCAAGCAGTACCGCCAGAACAACTGGGCCAATCTGGCGAACACCGCGATCGATTTCCAGCGCAAGGGAGAGGTCGACTCGGCCCTGGCGCTGTTCCGCGACGCGAACCTGCTGTTTCGCGAGCTGCCGAACGTCTATGCCAACATGGGCGTCGTCTTCGCAAACACCCAGCAGGAGGATAGCGCCGCCGCCTACTTCCGAAAGGCCCTGGAGATCTCCGAGAAAGACACCTCGCTGGTCGAAGACCGGAACGGGGCGGCGCTCAACCTGGCGGTCATGCTGCAGCGGCTCAACCGGAATCCCGAAGCAATCGTGATGTTCCGCAAGTATCTCGCCTGGAAGCCGACCGATACCGACGCCCAGCGGTCGCTGGCGGTGGCGTTCCGCAACGCCGGCATGGTGGACAGCGCCGACGCCATGGAGAAGTCGATGGTCGCCCAGTTCGCCAAGACCAACCTGGACTCGCTCGATCTGCAGGATATGATGGCGGTCGGCGTGGCGGCGTTCAACGCGCAGCGGTATCCCGACGCGGAAGTCGTGTTCGCCAAGGCGGTGAAGCGGAATCTCTATGGACGGGACGCGCGCTACAACCTGGCCAACACCCATTTCGCCATGGCCAAGGCGGCGCACGACAAGGCCGATGCCTTCCGCAAAGCCAAGCAGGCCGATAGCGCGGCGGCCTACGACGCCGTGGCCACCAAGAACGATCTCAGCCTGATCGCAGAGGCCCAGAAGCTCCTCGAGATGGAGCCGATGAACTCCGATGCCCTGCGGCTCCTGGCGCAGGGCCAGCGGGCCCAGAAACAGGATGAGGCGGTCATGAAGACCGCCGAGAGGCTCGTGGGGATGCCCTTTACGGTCGACGTCGCCAGTTTCCAGATGGGGCAGTCACTGGCTCGGCTCTCCGGAGAAGCAACCGGCCGGACCCCTGAGGACGCCGCCGGTAAGAAGCTCAAGACCGCACCGATTGTCCTGGTCGTCGAATTCCTGGACGTGAGCGGGACGGTGATCGATACGAAGGAAGTGACCATCCCGGTTCTCACGGAGGGCGCCAAGCACGCCTTCCAGCTCGAAGCCAAGGGCTCCGGCATCACGGGGTGGAGATACCACGTCAAGTAGAACCGGCGGGGCATTCGTCCGGTTGACTGGGGTCGGGCCCCCGGGCATACTATTCCCGGGCCCGCGGGCGTAATTCAGTGGTAGAATGCCAGCTTCCCAAGCTGGACGTCGCCGGTTCGAGTCCGGTCGCCCGCTCTGACCGAGGTCCCGCAAACGGCCGCCGAGGTTCGGCGGCCGTTTGCGTTAGCTTTCCCCCATGAAACTCCACGGCGTCATCGAGCTCACCGTCGCGGGCGAACGAGTCCTCCGTAACCCAAACCTCTGGGACAAGGTGAAGCTGGCGTTCGGCGGCGAGCCCGATCTCCGGACTGACCGAGTGCGCGCCTCACTCGAGGCGACAGCGATCGTCGAGGCTGTCCGGGGGGCGCTGGGCCGGCTCGGATCGACCAACGCGATTTCACTGGTCATCGACGACCAGGTGCTGTTCCAGGACCGCGAAGGGCGGCCCGACGATTTCGGCGATCTCTTCCTCGCGTTTCACGATAACGCCCCGGTCTTCGGCGGCTCGTTCAGATTGCTCCGACTCGCGGCCGAGCACCAGGAGGCGGGGTTGCACCTCGTGGTGGAGATCATCGCCCGAACCGAGTACCCCGCTGAAGAGCCGGCCGCCCGCATCGTCGTGGCGGGGCGGGTGCGGGACTTCGAGCCGCGCCCCGGTGAGGACGGGGAGGCGTACCGCCGGCGGGTGGAGCCGCTTGCGGGGGACGCGATGCGCCTCACCGCCCCCAAACACCAGTTCGAGTCGTTCGTGGCCCGCCTGGGAGACGCCCTGCGGGCCTCGATGCCCGAGGCCGAGATCCGGGTCCTCGAGGCCAATGCCGTGATCGAGCGCCCCTTGCAGGGGCCCGCCAAGCCGGCGCCGCCGACCAGCCGGAACTACGATCCGTACGCCTACCACTACGGGAGCCCGATGGACCCCATCGTCTCCATGGTGATGTGGTCGTCGTTTCTCTCCCTGGGCCACCACCATCCCGACGTCGTCGTAGTGGACCCGGAACAGGATCACGATTCCCCGGGCGACGACCCCTCCTCCGAGGAGGATTCCGATGGCGGGGAAGACCACGGTCGAGGCGATGGTGGTGGTGACTTCGACGGTGGAGACTTCTAGCTCTGCGATCCCCTGAGTCGGGCCGACTTCTCCGATGGATCAGAAGATGGCCTGGATCTGCCCGACAAATTCATCACGTGCCGCCACCGGCCGCTCGGTCTTTGCAATCCACCCGAGCTGGAATCGAAGCCGCTCTTGGGGCCCGAGCAGGTTGATTCCGTAGGTCGTCCAGGTGAGTTGCCGCTCCGTCATCCCCGGGCCGGACGTTTCGCGAAGTCGCTCCCACTTCACGGCCAGCTGGAGCCACGATTGGGGCCGGTACGCGACCAGCAGGTACCCTCCGCGCCCGTTCCCGGCTGCCGTGCCGTCGGCGAGCCCGGTCTTCTCGATCGCTTCCCCTTCCATGACGAGTCGCTCGCCAACCCGGCGCGTCGTAGCCCCACCGATGGTCCCGACCCTGCCGGAGCCATTTCCCGCTCAGGGCGAGCCGGGTCGTCGGGAAGAGCGTGAGCCGCCCGACTACCATCTGCTTCCCGTCCGGATTACTCGTCCGATTCGGTCCTTCACCGTTGACCACGGCAGCCGTGATGGCGGCGATGCGTGCGAGCCGGACTTGCCCGAGCACACCCAGGTCCCGACGGGTCGAAAGCCGGTCGACAGCCTGGGACCGGTTGACCGTGGGCAAGAGCGCGTACGGAGTCAGGTATTCGAGCGAGAACGGAGTCCGGAACTGCCCCACAACCAGGCTCGGGTGTAGCAGGTGCACCGCTCCACTCGTGGTGTCCGGCAGGAAGAGCAGGACGTAGGCGTCGGTCAGTGTAAAGGCCGGCACGGTGTCGCCACTCGCCCGTCCCACCGCGGAGAAGTCGGCCTGGATTCGCAGCGCGGCGAAGGGGACCGGCAGAACGTGGGCCGTGACCCGCGCGCGGTTGACGACAAACGTCGCCGCGCCATCGCGGACCGTCGCTCGCGCGGAGAGATACCCCGTGAGGTTCACCTGGCGAGAAAAAAGCTCCCTCGGCATGACGGGGGTGGGAGCTAGCGGATACTGTGCCGCAAGCGGGGCGGCGCCAACCCCGAGCGCGAGCCCCAGGAGGGCGCCCGCTGCGCCACGCCGGCTTCTGCTGATCCAGGGGGAGAACGGAGTCATCGAGTCCGGGCCGAAGAGGTTGCTATTCTGTCGTCTTCGGCTGCACCGGGCAAGGCTGCCGGGCTGAGCCGGTGCCGGGTTCGCCTCGACCTGGGTGCGCCGCCGGGGGTCATGGTGCCTCCTGCTAGCCGGCGGAAACCGTCAGACAATCCACTCCATGCGCTTGCCAAATGAGATGATTTGTGAACGGCTAACTCTTGATATTTGAGCCTATTAGAGACATCTTTCTCCCCTGATGATAAAGGTCACCCAGGTTCAGCCCGACTCCATTGCCGACCAGCTCGGACTCCTCCCCGGCACCGAGCTCATCTCGGTCAACGGGCGCGAGCTCGACGATTTCCTCGACTGGCAATTCCTTACCGCCGATGAGGAGTTCTCCCTTCACATCCGTCAGCCCGACGGCCAGGAAATCGAGTTCGAGATCGAGCGTCCGCTGACCGAACCGCTGGGCGTCGCCGTAGAGCCGGCCCGGATCCGCCGCTGCGCCAACCGCTGCGACTTCTGTTTCGTAGACGGGTTGCCGGAGGGGCTTCGGGATGTACTCTACATCCGGGACGACGACTATCGACTGTCGTTTCAGTACGGCAATTTCGCGACACTCACCAACCTCAAGCCCGCCGACGAAGCCCGAATCATCGAGTACCGGCTCTCGCCGTTATATGTCTCGGTCCATGCCACCGACCCGATCATTCGCCGGTGGTTGCTGCGCAATCCGACCGCTCCTGATATCCTGGACCAGCTCCGGCGGTTTGCCGACCATGGGCTCAGGTTCCAGACCCAGATTGTGATGTCTCCAGGGGTGAACGACGGGGCCATTCTGGACCAGTCCCTCTCGGATCTTTATGCCTTCGGCGCTCCGATCCTCGGCGTTTCGATCGTGCCGGTCGGTCTGACCGAGTTCAGCAAGCACAGCCGGGTCCGCGAGCCAACCACCGAAGAATGCCGGGCCGCCGTCCGACAGCTCACCGTGTGGCAGGAGCGGGCCCTCGGCGAGCGCGGGGCCCCCTGGGTCTACGGCGCCGACGAGCTGTACCTCAGGGCCGATCTGCCGCTCCCCCCTGAGGAGTCCTATGGGGATTTCGAGCAGGTCGAGAACGGGGTGGGCTCGGTGCGATTCCTCCAGCGCCGCATCAGGGAAGCTGCCGGGCTCTTCGGAGACTGGGCCGGCCGGCGAATCGGGGTAGTCACTGGGACGTCGATGGGGCGGCTGATGCCCCAGGTGCTGGCCCCCCTCGAGGAGGCGTCCGGCGCGCGACTGGAGTTGATCGTCGTTGCGAACGGCCTCTTCGGACCCCGCGTCACCACCGCCGGCCTGCTGCCCGGCAAATCGATCGCGGCCTCGCTCGAGGGCCGCTCGGACCTGGATCTCATCCTGCTCCCGGGCGAGTCACTCAACGACGATCACTTGTTCATCGACGATTTGAGCGCCGAGGAGCTTGCGGCGGCGGTGCCCGTGCCGCTCCGATTCAGCAAGGACTTCAGCGACGCCCTCGAGACCGGGTCCGCCGCGTGAGCCAGCCGACCGTCGCCATCGTGGGCCGGCCCAACGTCGGGAAGTCGACGCTGTTCAACCGGATACTGGGGGGTCGCGCCGCCATCGTCTCCGAGCACGCCGGCACCACGCGGGACCGGCATTTCGGAGAGGCCGAGTGGGCCGGGCGCAGCTTCTGGCTGGTGGACACCGGCGGCCTGGTGCCGGACTCCAACGTGACCATGGACCGGGCTATTCGCCAGCAGGTCGAGCTGGCGCTCGGCGAAGCGGATCTCATCCTCTTCGTGGTGGACGGCAGGGAAGGGCTCAACCCGGTGGATCAAGCAATATCCGAGAAGCTGCGCCGGGCCAAACGCCCGGTGCTGCTGGCGGTCAACAAGCTGGACCGGGGGGTAGACCAGGTACAGGCGCACGAGTTCCACAGCCTGGGCTTCGGTGACCCGCAGGCGGTGTCCGCCACCGTCGGCACGCGGAGCGGCGA
>JAYUAL010000031.1:0-6286 GCA_043741355.1 Gemmatimonadales bacterium
TTCAGCGAACTGACCCAGCGCCAGCTGCGCCGCCTCGCCGTCACGAGCGTGGCTGCCCTCGTCGACGCCATCACGCGCTACATCGACCAGCGGAACGAGACCCCGACACCGTTTACCTGGACCGCCACCGTCCGACAGATCTTGGCCAAGGTCAACAAAGCGAATAAGACTTTGGCGAAACTACACTAGGACGCTAGGAAACTACTTAGCGTCGTAGCGTCCTAGCGTCTATCCGGCTCTCAGCGCCTGCACCGGATCGGCCCGCGCCGCGCGTCGGGCGGGTAGCCAGCTCGCCACGAGGGCCACGGCCAGCAGAAGCACCGACACGACCGCAAAGGCCAACGGATCACCGGGGCGCACCCCATAGAGCAGCGCGCGAAGGACCCGCGTGAGCGCCGCGGCACCGACCAGTCCGAGCATCACCCCGGTTCCCGCGAGCGCCATCGCCTGGGCCACCACCAGGCGGAGCACTCCGCCCCGCGACGCGCCCAGCGCCAGGCGCACCGAGAGCTCGCGCTCCCGCTGGGCCACCGTATAGGAGAGCAGCCCGGACAACCCGACCGCCGCGAGCAGCACCGCCGACGCCGCGAAGACGCCCAGGAGGAGCGCGGTGAATCGCGGCTGCGCGATGGAATCGGACCGGACCTGCGCCATGGTACGGGCGCGTGCCATGGCGATCCCGGGCTCCAGCGCCGCGAGCTCGCGCCGGGCCGCTTCGAGCAGTGACGCCGGTGCGGCGGCGCCGCGCAGCAGCACGACCGCGCTGCCGATCGGTTCCTGGCCCAGCGGCACGTACACGATGGGCTTAAGCGAGTCGGACACGCCGTAGTAGCGGACGTCTTCCACCACACCCACGATCTCCCTGGGAATCCGCTCGTCCCTCCAGGAGAACAGGCGCCGTCCCACCGCCGGCGCGGCGCGGAACATTTCCCGCGCGAAGGCCCGGTTGACGATGATCACCGGGGTCCCAGCGGAGTCGTCCTGCGCGGTGAAATCGCGGCCCGCCAGCAGGGTCTGGCCCAGCGTCGCGAAATAGTGCGGGGTGACCGCGTTCCAGAGAATGCCCACTTCCCGGCCTGCCGGCGGCTCGGGAGCGCCGGCCTCGATGAGGGTGCGGCCCAGGTAGAATCCGCCGCCACCCAGCGGGATCGACGAGGTCACGCTCGCCGCCTTGACCCCGGGAATTGCCTCGAGCCGGCTGCCCAACCGGTCCCAGAACGAGAGTCGCGCCTGCCTCGTGGTGTACGTGGCCTTGGGGAGGGACACCTCGAACTTCACCACCTGGGAGACATCCAGGCCGGTGGCGAGATGCTGAAGATTCCGAAAGCTCTCGAATAAGAGCGCCGCGCCGGCCAGAAGCGTCAGCGAGAGGGCGACTTCTGCAATCACCAGGCCCGACCGGAGCCGCTTGCTGTGCCGAGTGCCGGTAGTCCGGGTGCCCGCCTCGATCATGGCCTGGGCGGCCGAGCTGCGTGAGCCCTGGAGCGCGGGGGCCAAGCCGGCGAGCAGTACGGCGAGCACGGTGCTTCCCAGCGCGACCGCCAGCACCGGCAGGCTGATGGCGACGCGCTCGATGCCGGGCAGCCCGGCCGGGGCCAGGCCGGTCAAGGCGGCGATGCCCGCCATGGCAAGCATCACCCCCAGCAGACCTCCGGGAATCGCGAGCAGCAGCGCCTCGGCGAGCAGCTGACGCGCCAGCCGGCCCTGGCTGGCGCCGAGCGCCGCGCGGACCGCGAGCTCGTGCTGGCGCCGCGTGGTCCGCGCCAGCAGCAGATTGGCCACATTGACACAGGCGATGAGCAGCACCAGCCCCACCGCGCCCAGCAGCACCCAGAGCGAACGAGTGAGCTGGGGCCCAACCAGCCAGTCCCGGAACGGAATCGCCGCGATGCTCACATCCTTGCGCTTCTGGGGAAACTGCTGCTCCAGCCGGGCCGCGAGCTGCGCCAGCCGCTGGTCGGTGCCGGTCAGCGAGGCGCCCGCCTTGAGCCGGGCCACAGCGCTGTAGACCTGGTTGTCGGGCGCGAGATCGTCAGCCGACACCGGTGTTCGCCTCGGCGCCCAGAGATCTCCATCCGTCGGCCAGCCCTGCCCCGGGGCCAGCACGCCGACGATCGTTCCCGCGGTTCCGCTCACCCGGACCTGTCGGCCCAGGATGTCCCGGGTTGCGCCGAGGCGGCGCCAGAGTCCATCGGAGATCACGACGGGGAGGGCACCCGCGTCTTGAAAGTCATCCGCGGAAAAGCTCCGGCCTGAGGCGGGGCGCACGCCGAGCACATGGAAGAAATCCTGACTCACGACCTCGACCGTCGCGCGCAGCGGCTCCGCTCCGCCGGTGAAGTCGAGCTCCGGGCTTTGGTAGATCGCCGCATGCTCGAAGACGCCGGACTCGGTCCAGCTCTGAAAGTCGCGATAGGTGACCGACCACCTGTCGCCACCGGAGACCAGGACACTCTGCGGGACCACCAGGCGATCGGGCTCGGGGAACGGCAATGGGTCGAGCAGGACAGCGTGGACCACGCTGAAGATCGCGGTCGTGGCGCCGACGCCCAGGCCCAGGGTGAGCACGGCGACGATTGCGAATCCCGGGGTGCGGCGGAGCGAGCGCGCGGCGATCCGGAGGTCCCGCAGCAGCGATTCGAGCCGGGGCAAGCCGCGCTGCTCCCGCGATTCCTCCTTGGCGCGGCCCACCCCGCCGAACTCCCGGAGCGCGGCACGGCGCGCCGACGACTCGGCCATGCCGAGCCCCTGGTTCTTCTGCGCTTCCATGTCCAGGTGAAAGCGGATCTCCTCGTCGAGCTCCGCTTCCTGCTTCCCGGGAAACAACGCCACGCGGAGCCGTCTGGCCAACCGGGTCAATGGAGACATGGCTGCCTCAACCGGCCTGGAGAACGAAGTGGACCGCGCCGGCAAACCGGCGCCAATTCTCGGCCTCCCGAACCAACTGGCGCCGGCCATCGGCGGTGAGCCGGTAGAAGCGGGCGCGGCGGTTGTTCTCGGAGGTACCCCATTCCGCGGCGATCCAGCCGCGCTCTTCCAGGCGGTGCAGCGCGGGGTACAGTGATCCCTGCTGGACCTGGAGGAGGTTCTGGGAACTGGCGAGGATGCGCTGCGCCACGCCCCATCCGTGCATCGGCCCGGAGGAGAGGGTCTTGAGGATCAGCAGGTCGAGGGTTCCCTGCAGCAGGTCGGGGGCGGAACGGGCCATACGATACTCTCCTAGATGTTCTACAGGAGAGTATAGGGCCTTCTTGTAGAATGTCAACAGGAGTGGCTGGAGACGCCGGGGAACTCTGGCGGGTGCATCGGCCTGAGCATTATCACGGCTCCGACATTCTGCTCTTGACGAAGGACCGGACAAAATGGAAGGTCGTGAAGGAGCTCGAGGCGCGCCGCTCCTACGCAAGACAATGACGACAGGTTTGTGCGTGGGAATGCGACCGGTATGGCACACTTGGAGGCCGGAGTCTCTCAGGGACCTCAGCTGGTAGGCTCCGGGTCACGGTTTCCTTGACGTTACAAATGGAATGAGCCGGGTGGGATTCGAACCCACGACCTATGGCTTAAAAGGCCACTGCTCTACCCCTGAGCTACCGGCCCCGCACCGCTCACTGTTCGCCACCCCCCGGTTACTGAAATAACTCCCGCTGCAGGCACGGCGCAAACGTCATCCGGTGGTGCCGGGTCGGTCCTGCGCTGGCCAGTCCGGCCAGGTGCTCCGGCGTACCGTATCCCACATTGCTGTCCCACCCATAACCCGGATGCCGCGCGGCCAGGCAGCGCATCAGCCGGTCCCGCACCGTCTTGGCCACGATGCTCGCGGCCGCGACGCTGTAGCAGAGCGCGTCGCCGTCGACCAGCGCCTCGTGGGGGTAGCCGAGTTCGGGGAATGGGAGGCCGTCGACCAGAATGAAGTAGGCGGGGGCCGGGGACGGCGCGACGGTCAGCCTTCTGAGCAGCGCGGCAACGGCCCGCCGCATCGCGATGGCGGTCGCCACCCGGATGTTGACCCGGTCGATCTCGCGGCATGAGGCCGCCCCGACGCCGAAACATATAGCCCGCGCCCGGATCTTGAGGGCGAGTTCCTCGCGGCGCTCGAGCCTCACGGTCTTGCTGTCGGCCACCCCGCGGATGGCCCGGACGTTCTCCGGAAACACGACGGCCGCGGCCACCACCGGTCCGGCGAGGGGGCCACGGCCTGCTTCATCCACGCCGACCAGCAGCCGGCGCTCCGACCATGCAAGCCGCTCTCGCTGGAGCGACGGCACTCTACTTCTCTTTCTTCTCCCGGATGCGGGCCCCTTTACCCGACAGCGCGCGGAGATAGTAGAGCTTGGCCCGGCGGACCCGGCCACGGCGCACCAGCTCGATGGAGCTGATCGTCGGGGCGTGCAGCGGGAAGATGCGCTCGACGCCGACCCCGGACGACAGCTTCCGCACGGTGAAGGTTTCGTCGATGCCGCCGCCCCGGCGCGACACGCAGACGCCCTCGAAGGCCTGCAGCCGCTCCTTCTCGCCCTCGCGGACCCGCACCATCACCTTTATCGTGTCTCCCGCGGCGAACAGCGGGATGTCGGTCTTCAGGCCCTCGCGGGCGATCGCCTCAACGCGCTCCATGGTCGGTTCCTCCGTCAGAATTCCACGCGGCCCACAAGTCGGGCCGTCGTTCCGCAGTCAGCCGCTCAGCCATCTGCTGTTTCCACGCGGCGATCTCGGCGTGATTGCCGGAACGCAGCACCTCGGGCACGGCGAGGCCACGGTACTCCGGTGGCCTGGTGTAACTGGGCGGGCTAAGCAGCCCGTCGTAGTGCGAATCGGTGCTGGCCGACTCGTGGTCTCCCAACGCGCCCGGGAGCAGCCGGACCACCGCGTCGATCAGGCAGAGCGCGGCCGGCTCGCCGCCGCTGAGCACGAAGTCTCCCAGCGAGACCTCTTCCGCCCCGAGACCGTCCACCACCCGCTGGTCCACGTCCTTGTAGTGGCCGCAGAGCAGGGTGAGCTCGGGCTCGAGCGAGTACCGCACCGCCTGCCGGTGATCCAGCCGCCGGCCCCGTGCGGAGAGCAGGATGACCGGCCCCCGCCGCGCCGCGCCCAGCGACTCCACCGCCTCGAAGAACGGCTCCGGCTTGAGCACCATTCCTGCGCCGCCACCGAACGCGTAGTCGTCCACCGTGTGGTGCCGATCGTGCGCGAAGTCGCGCAGCTGCACCAGCCGGTACTCTACCAGGCCCGCCTTGGCCGCTCGGCCCGTGATGCTCGTCTCGAGCATCGGCGCGAGCGCCTCGGGGAAGAGCGTCACGACATTGATCGTGAGCCTGGGTTTCCCGCTCACCGCTTCCCGCTCCCCGCTCACAATTCCGTCAACCCTTCCGGCAGCGACACGGTCAGCTTCCTGCCGGCGCGATCCACACTGGTGACGAATTCCTTCCGGAACGGCACCAGGAACTCGCGCTTGGGACCCTGGACTTCGAGCATCAGCCCGGCGGGCGGCTCGAGCACGGCGCTCACCAGCCCGAGGGCCAGCCCCGACAGATCCACCACTGCGAAGCCGGCCAGCTCGTGGAGGTAGACCTCGCCCTCCGCCGGCGGCGCGAGCCCCGCGGCCGTCACGGCGAGGAAATGCCCGCCCCACGGCTTCACCGCGTCGACATGGAGGTGACCCTGAAAGGCCACCAGCCACTGCCGGTGATAGACCCGGCTCCGTTCCACCACGAGCGGCCCGGCGACCACATTCCCGGCCAGGTTCTTGAGCCAGACCGATTGCCCCGGCGCGAACGCCTGCGCCGGCTGATCGGTCAGCGGGAACACGGCACAGTCTCCCTTGAGACCGTGCGGTTTGCGGAGCCGCCCCACCACGAGGTGGCGCGTCTCCTCTCCGTCCATCAGGCCTTGGGGGCGACGGCGATGACGCCGGCCGACTTGAGCAGCGCCTCGACCGTATCGGTCGGGGTGGCCCCTTTGGCCAGCCAGCTCCTGGCCTTCTCGACGTCGACTACGATCTTCTTGGCGCCTTCCTGCTTCGGATCGTAGGTGCCGAGGATCTCGATGAAGCGCCCGTCGCGGGGCGACTCCTTGTCGGCGACCACGATGCGATAGAGCGGCAGCTTCTTGCGGCCGATCTTGCGGAGGCGAATGCGAGTGCTCATGGGTCTGTCTTTCTTCCCGGGTTATTGACCGGGAAACCGGGGACCGAAAGGAAGTTTCGCGCCCGGCTTGCCAGCGACCTTCATCATTTTCTGCATCTGCTTGAACTGCGACAGCAACTGATTGACTTCCTGCACGCTGC
>JAYUAL010000032.1:0-14176 GCA_043741355.1 Gemmatimonadales bacterium
CCGCCCAGATCCCCCGCGCCATCGCCGTGAGCGATCTGACCGCGCTCAAGACGGTGGGCGCGCCGCGAATCAGCCCCGACGGCAAGCAGGTGGCGTACACTTTGTCGACCGCCGATCTCAAGAAAGACCGGAACAGCTCCCGGATCTGGATGTCGCCGGTGGCGGGCGGACCCGCTATCCCGATGACCGGCGCCGGCCTGGCCGGGTCAAATCCCAAGTGGAGTCCGGACGGGAAATTCCTGGGATTCGCCGCGGCCCGGAACGGGGGCGAATCCCAAGTTTGGACCCTCAACCGGATGGGTGGCGAGGCGGAACAGCTGACCGAGGTGAAGCAGGGCGTCGAGAACTTCGAGTGGTCGCCCGACGGAGCGCGGCTGCTGCTGAGCGTGACCGATCCCAAGCCCGAGCGTCCCAAGGGCGATAGTACCAAGCCCGAGACTCCGGAGCCGGTGGTGGTGGATCGCCTCCAGTTCAAGCGCGACTACACCGGCTATCTCGACCGGCGCCGCACCCATCTCTACCTTCTCGACGTCGCCACCAAGAAGGTGACCCAGATCACCTCGGGAGACTTCGGCGACTCGGACCCCGCGTGGTCGCCCGATGGGAAGCTGGTGGCCTTCACCAGCAACCGCACCGATGAGCCCGATAACAACCGCAACACCGACATCTGGATCGTAGCCGCGGACAACACCGACAAGGGGCAGACCCTCCGGCGGCTTACCACCAACCCCGGATCGGACGACTCCCCGGCCTGGAGCCCCGACGGCCGGAGCATCACCTACGTCACGGTGATCGACGTGCCGGCGATGTGGTACGCCACCCAGTATCTGGCGGTGATCCCCGCGGCGGGGGGCACCCCGGCGCTGCCGACCCGCTCGCTGGACCGGAACGTTTCCTCCCCGCGGTATTCGGCAGACGGGAAAGAGATCTACTTCCTCCTCGAGGACAGCGGCGAATCCCATCTGGCCAAGATTCCTGCCGAGGGCGGTTCGGTGAGCCGCGTGGTGGGCGGATTCAGGAGCGTGGGCGCTTTCAATATCGCGTCCGACGGCCGGGTCGCGGTCCGGATCGCGGAGCCCGGCTTTCCCGGCGAGCTGTTCACGCTTGGGCCGGCAGCGCCACTCATCCGGCTCACCCACGCCAATGATTCCCTGCTGGCCACCCTCCGGCTCGCCCGAGTGGAGAGTATCCACTTCACGAGCCGGGACGGGACCGAAGTCGAGGGGTTCATGTACTACCCGGTCGGGTATGATCGGTCGCTTCGGTACCCCACCCTGCTCAGAATTCACGGGGGACCGGTATCCCAATTCGAGGCGGCCTTCAACTTCGAGGCGCAGCTCTTCGCCGCCAACGGCTACGCGGTGGTGACGGTCAATCCGCGAGGATCATCCGGATACGGCCAGTCCTTTTCCCAGGCCATCTTTGCCGACTGGGGCAACAAGGACTTCGAGGACGTGATGGCGGGGGTGGACTATGCGATCGCCCAAGGGGTCGCCGACTCGACCCGGCTCGGGGTGGGAGGATGGTCGTACGGGGGCATCCTCACCAACTACGTCATCACGAAGACCACCCGGTTCAAAGGCGCCACCAGCGGCGCGAGCGAGGCGCTGATCGTGGGCAACTACGGCCACGATCATTACCAGCTCGAGTACGAGCAGGAGCTGGGACTCCCCTGGCAGAACCGGGCCGCCTACGAACGGCTCTCCAGCTTCAACGACGTCGAGAAGATCGTCACGCCGACGCTCTGGATCGGCGGCGCGGAGGACTGGAACGTGCCGATCCTCAATTCCGAGCAGATGTATCAGGCGATGCGGCGGCTGGGGCGGCAGACCCAACTGGTGGTGTATCCCGGCGAGCATCACGGGCTGGCGCGGCTCAGCTTTCAGCGCGACCGGCTGGAGCGCTACCTGGCCTGGTACAGCAAGTACGTGAAAGGTGTCGTGCCCTAAGCGCTGGGCAGCACCATGCGGAACGACGTGCCCGGATTGTTCCCGGCGTACTCCAGCACGCCGCCGTGGGAAAGCGCCACCGCCCGCGCGATCGGGAGGCCGAGGCCGGATTCCTCTGAGGCGGAGCGGGGGCGGTTGGAGCGGTAGAATCGCTGGAAGACGCCGGAGACCTCGTCCTGCTTGAGTCCGGGTCCGCTGTCGGTCACCTCGACAGTGTGCTGGTCAGCCTCGGAGAGCCGGATCCGCACTGTCCCGCCGCGAGGAGAGGCCATGACGGCATGCTCCAGCAGGCACTCGACGGCGCGGAGCAGCAGATCTCCGTCACCGGAGACCATCCCTGCGCTGCCCGCCAGGTCCAGGCACACACCGCGTCCCGTGGCCAGCGCGGCCTTTCTCCCTACCGCACGGCCCGCAACCTCGTCGAGATCCACCGGCACCCGCTTCACCCCTACCACCCCACCCTCGACCCGGGTGAGCGTGAGCATGTCGTCGGCCAAGCGGGCCAGTCGCAACACCTCGTCGAGGCAGCGCCGGAGCACTTCCTCATAGTCCGGCAGCGTTCGGGGACGGGAGAGCGCCAGCTCGAGCTCGCCCCGGAGGACCGTGAGCGGGGCGCGCAGCTCGTGGCTCGCATCCGAGGTGAACCGCCGCGTGCCGGTGACCGCCCGTTCGATCCGCTCGAGCAGCGCGTTGAAAACCACCGCCATGCGGTTGAACTCAATCAGGCTTCCCGGGGCGGTGACCCGGCGACCCAGCTCGTTGACGCCGATCGCTTCGGCCTGGGCGGTAATGGCCAGCGCCGGCTCCAGAGCGTGTCCGGCAATCTGCCACGCGAGCAGCCAGGCCAGCACCGTGCACACCACCCCGACGATCGCCATGCGCTTGGCGAATCGAATGAGCGTGTGCCGCATCGGCTCAAGGGAAACGGCGACTTGTAAGAGTTGCTCCCGGTGGGCCGGGCTCAGCCTCGACATCGGATAGATGATGGTCCGGATTTCCTGCCCGCTCCAGCGCAGAGTCGCGCGGCCAATCGAACCTTTGCGCGACGCCTCCAGCGCCTTGCCCGGTACCGGTAGCGTGCCCGAAAGGTTGCCGCTACGGGCGCCGGGCGTGCCGCCGAGGGTGAGGATCTGGGCCCAGGGGAACAGCGGCCCGCCCCCTTCGCGCTCGGCGAGCGCGAGCTCCTGCGCGGGAAACCGGAAATCGCCGCCGGCGGCCCCCACGCCGGCCTCGGCCTGAATCTCCGCGCTCTGGATCAACGACGCATCGACCGACGAGAGCAGGTTGGTGCGCAGCAGGAAGGTGGCTCCGACGAGCAACGCGATCGCCAGCACCAGCGCCTGAACCGTGACACGGAGCGCCAGTGCGGACCGGAACGACTTCATCCTGAACTCAGGCAGGATCCGACCGGAGCGTATACCCCACGCCGCGGACGGTGTGGATCAGCCGTGGCTCGCCGGCGCGCTCGAGCGCGCTCCTCAGAGTGGAAATGTGGGCGTCCACCAGGTTTGATTCCGGGTCGAAGGTCAGGTTCCAGACCTCCCGGAGCAGCTCCGATCGGCTCACGGCGCGCCCGGCGTGGAGCAGGAGATACTCCAGAAGGCGGAACTGGCGGGGCGCCAGCGGAATGGTGCGATCCCCCCGGCGAACGCTGCGCTTGAGACGGTCCAGTTCGAGCGAGCCGGCCTGCAGCACTCCCTTCACCCCCGGCGCACCTTGCCGCCGGGTGAGCGCGCGCACCCGCGCCAGCAGCTCGACCAGCGCGAACGGTTTGACCAAGTAGTCGTCCGCGCCCGCATCGAGCCCGACCGCCACGTCCTGGGGCGCGTCGCGGCCGGTAAGGATCAGGATGGGTGCGACGATCCCTTCCTGGCGCAGGATCGTACAGACCTCGAGCCCGTTGGGCTCGGGGATCTGAATGTCGAGCACAATGAGATCATGGGGCGGCTTGCTTCTTCCGCGAGCGAGGGCCGTATTTCCGTCCACTGCCACATCCACGGTGTGTCCATCTTCCTCCAGGCTCTGCTGGAGAAAGCTGACCGTCCGCTCGTCGTCTTCGACAACCAGTATATGCACTTGCTTCCTCCTAGAACGCGGTACCGGATGCCCGGTCCAGTAACTCAAAGTTACACAATATTAAATTCGCCGCTACCTTAACCTATTATGACCTTCGCCCCGACCCGTTCCCTCGACTTTGGCGACCAGCGAGCCCTGGATGCCTCATTATCGGTCATGGCCCGCGAGCTCAGGGGGTCGCTGATCCTCAAGATCGCCGCCGAGGTCAGGTCTCTTGCGGCCATGGGACGACCCATTTGTAACCTGACCGTCGGGGATTTCGACCCCCAGCAATTCCCCATTCCAGTCCAGCTCAAGCAACTGGTGGTCGATGCGCTCGACCGGGGGGAGACCAACTATCCCCCATCCGATGGCGTGCCTGCGCTGCGCCAGTCGGTGGTGGAGTTCGTGGAGCGGGAGCATGGAGTCACCACCACGGTCCAGTCGGTGATGATCACTGCGGGGGGCCGCCCCGCGATCTATGCGGTGTTCCGGTGCCTGCTGAATCCGGGAGACGTCGTCGTCTACCCGGTGCCGAGCTGGAACAACGACTACTATGCCGACATGGTGGGTGCGCGAACCGTCCCGGTTCGCACCAGCGCGGCAGAAGACTTTCAGCCGACCCTGGCCCTTCTCGCACCGCACCTTGAAGCGGCGACACTTCTCTGCCTCTGCTCGCCGGCCAATCCCACCGGCACGATTCTCCCCCCGGAAACCCTGCGCGAGATCATGGAGGCGGTGGTCGAGGAGAATGCGCGGCGATCCCGATCCGGCCGCCGTCCCCTGTTCGTCCTGTACGATCTGATGTACGGCTCGCTGGTATTCCGTGACGCGGACCACGCCCATCCGTTGGCGTTGGTGCCCGCGACGGCACCCTGGGTGATCACGGTGGACGGCATTTCCAAGGCGTTCGCCAGCACAGGGCTCAGAGTGGGCTGGGCCACCGGCGCTCCGGCCGTGATCGCCCGGATGAAGGATTTCCTGGGCCACGTCGGCGCCTGGGCGCCCCGGCCGGAGCAGGCCGCGACTGCGGAATTCCTGCGCGACGCGGCTGCGATCACGGCCTATCGCGCCCAGATGGACGCCGCCCTCACCGCGCGGCTCGACGCCCTCCATGACGGAATCATGGCGCTTCGCCGAGCCGGCTTTCCGGTGAATTGCGTCCGGCCCCAGGGGGCGATCTACCTCTCGCTGCAGCTCGATCTGGTGGGCCGGTGGCTGAATGGAGTCCAGCTGACGAACAATGAGGCTGTCCGGAAACTGCTGCTGGAGCAGGCCGGCATGGCGATGGTGCCCTTTGACGCCTTCGGCCTTTCCGAACAGACCGGATGGTTCCGCCTTTCGGCGGGCGCCGTGTCAGTCAACGAGATTTCCGAGGGGTTGGAGCGGACCAGAACATTGCTGGAGCGATTCGGCAGAAGCCAACCGGGAGACTAGACCGGGGAAGCCGGATACCCGCCGGGATTCTGGGTCTGCCACCTCCACGCATCCGCGCACATCTCCTCCAGACCCCGCTTCGCCACCCAACCCAGCTCGGTTCGCGCCCGGGTCGGGTCGGCCCACGCCTCGGCGACATCCCCGGGACGGCGGGCGGTGATTTGATGGGGGATCGAGCGTGCCGTGGTGCGCTCGAAGGCCCGCAGGATTTCCAGGACGCTGTACCCCTTGCCGGTGCCCAGGTTGCAGGTCACCACCCCCGGATGGCCCGCAAGCTTGTCCAGGGCGGCCAGGTGGCCCAGGGCGAGATCGATGACGTGGATGTAGTCGCGGACGCCGGTGCCGTCGCGCGTCGGGTAGTCGTCCCCATACACCCTGAGCGCCTCCAGCTTGCCGACCGCAACCTGGGTGATATAGGGCACCAGGTTGCTGGGAATCCCGTTGGGGTCCTCACCGATCTGCCCGCTCGGATCGGCGCCCGCCGGATTGAAGTAGCGCAGCAGCGCGATGTCCCAGGAAGGGTCGGCCCGGTGCAGATCGGAGAGCATGCGTTCGATAGTGAGTTTTGTCATGCCGTAGGGATTCACCGCCGACGTCGGGAAATCCTCGCGGATCGGCACCGAGGCGGGATCGCCGTAGACGGTGCAGGACGATGAGAACACCAGTGTCTTCACGCGGTGCCGGACCATCGCCTCGAGCAGCCGGATGGTCCCCACCACGTTGTTGTCCCAGTACAGCAGCGGCCGCTCGACCGACTCTCCCACCGCCTTGAGACCCGCGAAGTGGATCACCGAATCGATGGGGGTGGCGGCGAAGATCTGCTCCAGGGCCGCGGCGTCCCGCAGATCGGCCCGATGAAACGTGAGGTCGCGGCCGGCCAGGACCCGGACCCGGCGCAACGATTCCTCATTGCTGTTGCAGAGATTGTCGACCACCACGACCTCGCGGCCTGCCCGGAGCAGCTCCAGGCAGGCATGGCTTCCGATATAGCCGGCCCCGCCGGTGACCAGGATGGCCACGGTCAGCGTGGCGAAGGCCGCTTCGGGGTTCCGGGCGCATCGGAAACCGCCGAGAACCCGGCCGGAGGGGCGAAGAGTCCCGGATCGAGCCGCTTCGCTTCCGTCTTGCGGACTTCCCAGGTCGTCTTGCCGGTCGTATCTCCGACGCGCAGCGCGAAGGATCCCGCCTTGATGAGCTGCTGCACCCACTGGGGCGGGTTGGTCGCATCGAGCGACGGACCGATGTTGCCGAATAGACCGCTGACACCGCCCACGGCGCCCAGCTCGGTCGTGAGGCAGATGTTGTAGGCGCTCTTCGCGTCGCGATAGCGGTGGACCGCGCACTTGTGGTCGGCGACCGTTGCGGTGGTGCCGAGCGGCGTCATGGACGCGCCCAGCAGCAATTTTGCCGACTGCTTTCGGAGGGAATCGGTCGAATGGAGCAGCTCGGCGAAGGTCATCGTGGTATAGACCTTCTGGTCGGCAAACAGGACATACTGTTTCCGCGCCGCCCCGTCGCTGATCATCACGATCGGTGCTTGCCCGGGGGCTACGATCTCGAGCCGCAGCCGCTCGCCCTTGATGAAGTACGTCATCCCCGCGTCGGCCTTCATGCCGGCCGAATGCACCTGGAGAATTCCCTCGAAACGCTGCGCCGGGAGCGGATGAGCCAGCAAGAGACCTGCGGCGGCACCGAGCAGGGGCCGGCGGGAAGAACGAATGGTCTGGATCATGGAGCCTCACCCGGTAAACGAAAACGCGACCCGGCGCTACCGAGTCGCGTCGTTGCAAGCAATGCGCCGCGTAGGAATCGAACCTACAACCTAGTGATTAAGAGTCACTTGCTCTGCCAATTGAGCTAGCGGCGCTCGGTCCGGACCCCCATGACCCCAACGGGAATCGAACCCGTATTACCACCTTGAAAGAGTGGTGTCCTGACCGTTAGACGATGGGGCCCCACGTGGGGCTGGTCATAGCGCTAACGGGATTCGAACCCGTGTACCAGCCTTGAGAGGGCTGTGTCCTAGGCCACTAGACGATAGCGCCAAGCTCAGTCGGACGGCTGGACGGTGAGGTCAGACGGACGGCCTTCCTGTCCCCACCGTCCCCCCCGTCGGCCCTTGGACAGGCCCGGCAGGAATCGAACCTGCAACCCCCGGTTTTGGAGACCGGTGCTCTACCAATTGAGCTACGGACCTATGGCATCCCGAGCGGAACCCTGCTCGCCATACTCACCAGGGTGGCTGACGGGACTTGAACCCGCAACCTCCGGAGCCACAGTCCGGCGCTCTAACCGATTGAGCTACAACCACCATGCGGTTGCCCGTCCGCCTGACCTGCAAGCGGCGTATGATAGTGCAGCGACAGCGTTTCGGTCAAGGCGACTGGTCCGGCCAGAGGGCCCGGGCGACCATCGCTCCGAGCACCAGCGCCCCACCCGCAATGGCCGGCGTTCCCGGCACTTCCCCGTGCACCAGCCATGTCCAGATCGGATTGAGCGCCGGCTCCACCAGCAGCAGCACTGACACCTCCAGTGCGGGGAGCCGGGCCACCCCCTTGGCCACAAAATAGTAGGCCAGCCCGATCTGGAAGACGCCGAGGTAAAGCAGGGTCGCCCAGTCCCCCGGGGAGTGGCTTCCGAGCGGTAGTGCCATCGGCAGCGCTACGGCCCAGGCCAGAAAATTCCCCATGGCTGCGGCGGTGAGCGAAGTGGCGCCGTGGACCGCCCCGCCGCGGGCCAGCCACCGGAATCCGATCACCGCGAAGGCGAAGGTGATGCCGGAAGCCACCGCGAGGAGATTGCCCGCCCCCGGATCGGGCGCGGTCGCCACCGCGCGCTGATTTCCCAGGAAGAACAACGAGAGGCCCGCCGCGACGGGCACCATGAACAGAACATCCCTGGCCGACACCGGCTCCCGCAGCAGCAGAGGACTCAGCGCCAGGACGTACAGCGGGCTGGCGGACTGGATGAAGATCGCGCTGGCGCTGGTGGTGAGGCGGTTGGCCAGGACGAAGCAGATACCGGTGGCCGCATACGCGGCACCCACCAGGAGGGGCCGCCAGCCCCACCCCCGACGGGCGGCCGGAACCAGCAGCACGAGGGCGACACCCGCGATACCGGACCTGAGGCTCGCGATCTGCCACCCAGTGAAATCGGCGAACTTGATCGCGGCGCCGCCGGTGGAGAACAGCACCGAGGCGATCAAGAGGGCCAGCGCGGCCCGGCGGTGGCTGTTGGGCATCGGCCAAAAGTACCACCGCCCGGAAGGGGCCAACCCCCATTCGGCGCGGAACTTGCCCCTTCCCCTCGTGTTCGGCTGAATTCATGACGGTTGCCCATAACCGCCACCGGCGGATCCGGTTGGATCCAACCGGGGGGGCCCGAGTCTCGGCTGAATACTGGAAGTCTTTCATAAGAAACATGTTAGCTCCTATCCCTTTGCCACCCCTAGCGGAACAGTCCCGACCGGGTCTGATCGGCTTGGGAGGTGGAAAGTCCGACATCCGGAGGACAGATATGCAGCGTCGTTCAGGCCGCCTGTGGACCGCCTTGGCCCCGGTGTTTGCCGCAATGATCCTTGCGAGTTGCGCCAAGAGTCTGAGTACGGGACCTCGCCTTGCCACCCTGGTCGGAATCTCCGGCGATGGTCAGGCCGGACCCCTTGGAAGCACCCTGGCCCAGCCCCTGGTCATCAAGGTTGTCGATCAGGACGGGGTCGCCGTGGCGGGGGAAATCATCACGTGGCAGGTGGTCACCGGCGGCGGGACAGTCTCTCCGAGCTCCACCACGACCGACAATAATGGTCTGGCTCAAACGACCCTCCGGCTCGGCAACTCGATCGGTTCCAACACCGTCAAAGCCACCCTGGGCGCCCTCCAACCGGTCGTCTTTACCGCCAACGCGACCTCCGCTCCGCCCACCAAGCTGACTTCGGCCGGCGGTGACGGACAGAGCGGGGTGGTGGGCACCCAGCTTCCGCTGGATTTGTCGGTGGGGGTCGCCGACGCGGTCAGGAATCCAAAGCAGGGCGTCCTGGTCACCTTCGCGGTAACGGCCGGAGGCGGCACGCTCAGCGCCACCAGCGCGATTTCCGATGCCGCAGGGATCGCGAGCGTTCGCTGGACTCTGGGCTCCATCGCGGGGACGCAGGCGGCGGTCGCGCTGGTCAGCGGCCTCACTCCGGTGACGTTCACGGCCACCGGTCGAGCCAGCGCCGCGGATGCACTCACCATCCTTACCGGTAACAACCAGACCGGCACGCCCGGCTCGCCCCTGACCGACTCTCTGCGCGTCCGGCTCTCGGACCGGTTCGGCAATCCCATCAGCGGGGTAGCGATCACTTTCGCGCCGAACTCCAGCAGCGGCACGGTGAGCCCGACCACGGTCACCACGGATGTAAACGGCCGCGCGGCCACCCGCTGGACCCTGGGCAGCACCGGTGGGCCCAAGCAGGTAACGGCAACCGGCGGGGGCTTCACCCAGACGTTCAGTGGCGGCGGCAACGTGCTCTACCTGATCCTGAGCGCGGGGGTGCGGCACAGCTGCGGCCTGGCCCAGGGCGGGGTCGAGTACTGCTGGGGTTACAACGGCGACGGGCAGCTCGGCATCGGGGTTGCCCCGGCCGGAAGCGGACCGGTGTTCGCGCTCCCGCAGCCGTCCGGCACCTCGGGTAACCTGACCTTTGGCCAGATCAGCAGTGGCCGCTTCCACAATTGCTCACTGACGCTGGCGGGAGTCGGCTATTGCTGGGGCCTCAACGTGGACGGGCGGCTCGGGACCGGCGGCACCGCCACGGCACTCACTCCCACGGCAATCGTCTCCACCCGGCCCTATGCCTCGATCAGCGCAGGGCAGACCCACAGTTGCAGCATCGACCTTGCGGGTCGCGCGTTCTGCTGGGGCGGCAATGCCGACGGACAGCTGGGCGTCGTCGGGGGCCCGGTAGTTCCAGTCGACAGTATTTCGATCACCGTACCGACCGCCGTGAAGGGCGGCTTGCTCTGGGCCGCGATCAGCGCCGGCGGGCTCCATAGCTGCGGGATCGATGGGGGCGGCAACGGCTGGTGCTGGGGCAACAACGCGTCCGGCCAGCTCGGCGATGGCTCAACCAACGGCGCCCTGGCGCCGAGACTCGTGGCGGGCGGCGGCGGACTGACCGCGATCAGCTCCGGCAACCTCCACACCTGCGCCCTCACCGGCGCTGGAGCGGCACTGTGCTGGGGCAACAACGTCTCGGGCCAGCTCGGCACCGGCGCCTTCGGCAACAGCAGCGCCCCGATCGCGGTGACCGGTGGGCTGGCATTCACGGCGATCTCGGCGGGACAATCCCACACCTGCGGGCTCACCGCCGGCGGGGCACTCTACTGCTGGGGCAGCAACGCCAAGGGCCAGCTGGGCGACGGATCCAGCACCCCGCGCACGGCACCGACTCTGGTCTCGGGCACGCTGACATTTCGTTCGGTCAGCGCGGGTGATCTCCATACCTGCGGCGTGACCACCGTCAACATTGCCTATTGCTGGGGAGACAACGAATTCGGCCAGCTCGGTGACGGCACCACGACCGCGCGGCTGGTACCGACAAGAGTGGCGTTCCAGCCGTAAGGGACGCTCAGACGGTAGGACGCCAGGACGCTAGGTAACTACCTTCCCAACAGCCCTCCGGTGCGATCGCATCGGGGGGCTGTTTCTTAGCGTCTTGTGCAACTTCACCACCCAGCCGCATCTCCCGGCCGAACCCCAAGTCCGGGAGGACCCGATGTCCCGAGCACCGCTGGCCCTGCTCCTGCTTGCCGTTCCTGTAGCTCCTGTTGCCGCCCAGGGTTGGATCGACCTGGAGCGACCGACCATTTCACGAGGCCCCGCCGCGCTGGTCCGGGTCGGATCCAGCGTGCGGGTCGTCGTGGACGGCAGAGTCGCGCGTTTCGAGGTCCAGGAGCGCTTCCGGAACTCGGGACGGATCGTCGCGGAGGGCACCTACCATTATCCCCTGCCCGGGGAAGCGGTATTCAGCGACTTCTCGCTGTTTCAGGGCGAGCAGGAGCTCAAGGGCGAGATGATGGCGGCCGATCAGGCCCGCACCATCTACGAAGGCATCGTTCGGCGGCTGAGAGATCCCGCGCTGCTGACGCTGGTGGGGCATGGGCTGATCCGGGCCCAGGTATTTCCGGTTCAGCCGGGTGAGACCCGCACCGTCACGCTGCGGTATACCCAGTTGCTCGGGCGGGAGGCCGACGCGCTCCGGATCCGCTATGCCGCCGGTGACCGCGGCGAAGCGCCGGTCACGATGTCCGTCGAGGTCCGGCGCGAAGCCGAATTCTCCACGCCCTACTCCCCGACCCATCCGATCACCGAGCAGCGTCGCGACGGCACGCTTCGCATCACCGTCACTCCGCCGGTCGGGGGAGACGTGGATCTCGTGCTGCCCTTCCGGCACGGTCTGGTGGGCGGCACCGTGCTCACCCACGCGGAGCCCGGCGAGGACGGGTTTGCGCTCCTGTTTCTCTCGCCGCCAGCATCGTCGGAAACTGCCGAGGTAGGCCGCGATCTCACCCTGGTGGTGGACGTCTCCGGCTCGATGAGCGGGGAGAAGATAGAGCAGGCTCGGGCCGCGTTGCTCGCCGCACTCCAGAGCCTCGGGGCCGGCGACCGGTTCCGGCTCATCGCGTTCAGCAATGGGGTGCGGAGCTTCCGCGAGGGATTCACCCCGGCGACCCCCGACGTGCTAGCGGAGGCCAGGAGCTTCGTGAACGGCTTGGCCGCCAACGGTGGCACCAATCTGGCTGGCGCGGTGGAGGCGGCTCTGCGCGGACGACCCGACGGCGAGCGGATGCAGGTCGTGATGCTGCTGACCGACGGGCTCCCCTCGATTGGCGAGCAAGCGCCCGACCGCATAGCGGCGGACGCCGCAGGCCGGATCGGACGGACCCGCATCTTCACGGTGGGCGTAGGGCATGACGTGAACACCTACCTGCTGGACCGGCTGGCGGTTGAAGGCCGCGGTAGCGCCACCTACGTGGCGCCCGGGGCCGACGTCGGTGACGCGGTGGGAGGCATCCTCGCCAAGCTGTCGCGGCCGGCGCTGATGGATCTTCGCATTGTGGACGCGCCGGTCACGCTCACCGACGTAGCGCCCGGTACTCTTCCCGATCTGTTCTACGGAGAAGAGCTGGTGGTGCTGGCACGCTATCGCGGCCAGGGCTCCGGCCCGGTGGTCATCGAGGGCACCCGTAACGGCCGGCGGGAGCGATACACACTCGCGGCCGAGTTCTCCCGGCATGAGGCCGGCAACGACTACATCCCGCCGCTTTGGGCCTCGCGCCGCATCGGCGAGCTGACCCGGCAGATCCGCCTGGAGGGTTCCACGCCCGAGCTGGTGGCGCGGGTGCGGGACCTGGGGCTCCGCTACGGCATTCTCACGGAGTACACCTCGTACCTGGTGCAGGAGCCGGGCGTCGTGGCCGCGGCGACGCCGCCGGCCGCGGGCGCCGCCGCGGCGCGGGAGATGACGGGTCGTCGCGCGTTCGACGCAGCCAAGTCCAGCGCCGACATGTCCCGCAGCGGCACGCTGCAAGCGGCCAACGAAGCGGCGGCGCTGCGGCTCGAGGAGATCATGGTGACCGGCGCTCCCGCAGGGGTAACCGACAAGCGCGAGGTCAAGCGCGCCGGCGGAAAGCTCTTCGCGAAGGAGAAGGGCGTCTGGACCGACGTCTCCCACCGGGATACCCTCAAAGTCACCACGATCGCGCCGTTCAGCCGGGCCTGGTTCGATCTGGCCGAGGCGCGGCCCACCCTCAAGGCGGTACTCTCCACGGGCACGCCATTGTTGCTGGCGGGTACCCGGGCGAGCCTCAAGATTGCCGAGGGTGGGGCGTCGGAGTGGGCGCCCGGCGCCATGGCCCGGTTCCTCCTCGAGTTCGAGGGTCGATGACCGTTCCGATCGCGGATCTCTTCGCGGAACACCACGAGTCGCTCGTGCGCATGCTGTACCGGCGCACGGGCGACCGCGACCGCGCCGAAGAGATCGCCCAGGAGACCTTTGCGCGGGCCGTGGCGGCCCCGCCCAGGAATCCGCGACCCTGGCTGTTTGCCGTGGCGCTCAACCTGGTGAGAGAAGAAGGGCGGCGCGCAGTGCGGCAGGACCGCCGCCTGGTCCTCTACAAGGCGGAGCAACCGGAGTCGTTCGAGGCTCCCGACGAAACTCTGGATCGCGGGGAGCGGATCGCGCGGGTGCGCTCCGCGCTCGACACGCTGACGGAGCGGGACCGCGAGGCCCTGCTTCTCAAAGCGGAGGGATTCGATTACGAGGACATCGCGGCGACGCTGGGCCTGGCGCGCGGGGCGGTCGGCACGACGCTTTCCCGTGCGCGCCGGCGGCTCGTCGAGGCCTACCGGGCCGAGGAGGGACAGCATGACGTCGCATCTTGAAGAGGGACTGCTGCAGGAGCTGCTCGATGGGGAGATTCCCTCGTCCGAGCTCTCCCCGATCCAGGCCCACCTTGCGATCTGCGCCGAATGCCGGGCCCGGCTCGACGAAGCCCGGGCGATAGGTGCCGAGGCGGACCGGCTGATCGAGACGATCGAGCCGGCCGACGCTCCCGCTCGCCCCGTCCCCCGGATCCCGGCGGCCCGACCGAAGGCCTGGACCCGGAACGTCGCGTGGGCCGCGACGGTGGTCATCGCCGCCGGAGTGGGCTACGTCGCCCGGAGCAGCCCCGCCGCAAGCCCCACCCAGCCAA
>JAYUAL010000033.1:0-2651 GCA_043741355.1 Gemmatimonadales bacterium
GCGGCAGCGGGGTCGGCCCGCTTCCGGGTTACGATCAGGGCGTCGGCCCGATCCAGGGCTCTCAGGCCCTCACGCCAGGGGCCTGCCGGCAGCGACCAGCGCACCGCCCGGGAGGCCTCCGCGCTCATCACGGCAATGTTGTAGTCGCGCCAAACGTCGCGCCGCTGGAAGGCATCGTCCAGAACCAGGACTTCCGCCCCTTCGGCCATCGCGCGCTCGGCACCCGCACATCGGTCCGGGTCGGCGATAACCCTGGCCTCGGGAACCTGAAGCCGATGCACCAGAACCTCGTCGCGTCCGTAGCCCCGCAACAAGATGCCGGGAACCATCCCCCGGGACGCGTAGTGTCCCGCAATCCAGCTGGCGATCGGCGTCTTCCCCGAACCGCCCACGGTGAGGTTTCCCACCCCAACGGCCGGCAATGGCAATTCGCGCACCATGCTCCAGCCCCGGTCGAAGGCCAGGTTCCGGGCCGCCATCCCCGCCCGCCACACCGCCGAAAACGGTAGCAGGGCCAGGCGCGCGAGACGGGCGTCCGCCCTCCGGCTGGTCCACAGCCAGCGGATCAGGCGGTGTCCGTCGCCCCGTCGTCCCATTTCACCTCCCGAACCGCACCGGCCAGCTCGGACTCGGCGCGGATGCGCGCGGCCGCAATGCCTTCTTGCCCCGATTCCACTTCGAACGGGGTACCGTACACGATTCGCACCCGCGCAAACGGCTTGGGTACCAGGAACCGGTCCCACGAGGCCAACCTCCAGGCCCGGTCGGCGCCGGCGTGAAGCGGGAGCACCATCGCGCCACCCCGCTGGGCGGCGAGCAGGATCCCGCCTTTGAATTCGCGGCGCGGGCCGCGGGGCCCGTCCGGCGTGAACGCCGCCACTCCGCCGGCCCGCAGCGCCTTGACGACGCGGATCAGTGCCCGAACGCCGCCCCGCGTGCTGGAGCCTCGTGCTTCGCGGTACCCGATCCGGCGGGCGTACTCCGCCAGATACTGGCCATCCTGGGCGTCGCTGACGACGATTGTGACGCCGCGGCCCCGGTGCCACCAGAGCAACGGGAGCAGCGCATCGTGCCAGAGCACGAAGACGTGGGGCTGATTGGCCTCGACAAGGCCGCGCCACCGCTCCGCATGCACCGTCTCCACCCGCCAGGTGCGGGCCAGGGCGGAAACCAGCGGGCCCAGGACCCGGGCCGCCACGCGGGGCGGCACCGAGATCTTCAACCGAGCAGCTCCACGGCGATCCTGGCGACCTTTGCCGCCGCTCCGCCCCCACCCAACCGCTCACGGACCACGCGAAGGCCATCCCGCTGGGCCCGGGTCTTCGGGTTGTCCCGGTCGAGCAGCGGCGTCACCGCGGCTGCGAGGCGGGCCGGCGTAACCGAACGCTGGGTCAACTCCTCCACCACGGGAGCATCGGCGACCAGATTGACCAGACTGATCCAGGGTACCGTGATCAGATGCTGGGCGATCCAAGAGGTCAGTGGATGGACCCGGTACGCCACCACCATCGGAACATCGGCGAGCGCGGCCTCGAGCGTCGTGGTGCCTGATTTGGCCAGCGCCGCATCGGCGGACGCGAATACGGTCTCGGGAGCGTCACGCTGGAGCAGGAAGGCCTCCGCTCCCGGATAGCGACCTATGGTGGTTCCGGCGACCACCACGCGGTCGCAGGCACCCGAGGCGAGCAGCCGCCGGGCCGTTTCCCTGAACGGAGGCCACAACCGGGCAGTTTCCTGGGGACGGCTGCCCGGAAAGAGTCCCAGCACCCGCTCCCCGGCACCGATCCCCAGCCGTTCCCGCGCCGCTTGCCGGGAGGGGAGCGCGGGCCGGTCCAGGAGCGGGTGGCCCACGTACTCGGCTCGGATGCCATGCCGGGCAAAAAAAGCGGGCTCGAAGGGAAGGACCGCCGCCAGCCGGTCCACCGCCCCCGCCAGGCGCCTGGCGCGTCCCGGACGCCAGGCCCAGAGCTGCGGGGCGATATAGTACAACACCTTCACGCCGTGCCGGTGCGCAGCCTCCGCCACCCGGACGTTGAACCCGGGATAATCGATGAGCAGCGCCAGATCGTAGGCCCCGGAACGGAATTGCTTCTCCAGCAGCCGCAGCAGCTTGAGGTGCGCGGGGATCTTGCCGAGCACCTCCACAAAGCCCAGCACGGTGTACCGTTCCATCGGATGACGAACCGTGGCGCCGGCCGCGGCCACCCGCGGACCGCCCAGCGCGTCGATGGAGATTCCCGGCAGCCTCGCCCTGAGCTCCCCGACGACCGCGCCACCGTGCAGGTCGCCCGAGGGCTCACCGGCCGAGAGGAACACTCGGGGCGGAGGGGACGCCACGTCGCCCCGGGTCCCCTACCGGTGTGGTCCGGGAACCGCGGCGCGCTGGACCGCCTCGGTCACCTCCAGGGCGAGCGCGAGGGCGGCGCGACCCTCGACTCCGGTCACGACCGCCTCGGCTTCCCCGCCGGCCACCCGAATGAAGCTGGCGAGCTCCAGTGCCAGCGCATCGGCCTCCGGGGCAGTCAGCACCACGCGCTCCACGATCTCCTCGAGCCGCTGCCCGCCCGATTCGCGCCACCCCTCGCGAAGCCGCATGAACTCGCCGCTGCCCGCACCCAGATCGAGCGAGAGGTAGCCGTCGGGTTGGAAGA
>JAYUAL010000034.1:0-2649 GCA_043741355.1 Gemmatimonadales bacterium
ATCTCGCCGAAATCCCCACGCAGGGCGCCCCCGTAGGCGGTGTCCACCCAGGATACCAGGGCGGCATCGATCGAGGCGAGCCTTCCCTTCTGCTTCACATCCCGGTAGACCTGCTGGTCATACGCCACGAAGAAAAACGCCTTGTCCCGCTTGAGCGGGCCCCCGAACGTGAATCCGAACTGGTGCTGCCGGTAGTCGGGGGCGAATCCCGATTTGGCGCCGGCGGACGTGGTGTGCGAGTAGTCGGCCGAGAGCGGATCGTACTTGCCAAAGTAGTGGGCCGATCCCCGGAACTGGTTGGTGCCCGACTTCGTGATGACGTTCACGAAGCCCCCGCTCGATCGCCCGAATTCCGCGGTGGCGCCCTGGGCCACGACCACCATTTCCTGGACCGCATCGAGGTTGAAGGTGAACGCCGGACGCTGGCCACCCCGCTGCTCGCCGAAGAACGGGTTGTTGAAATCAGCCCCGTCCACCGAGATGTTGTTGTGGATGCCGCGCTGGCCCCCGATGCTCAGCTCGTCGCCGTCCGGTCCCTGGACGATGGCCGCGTTCGGGGTGAGCAGCGCGAAGTTCAGGAAATTCCGCCCGTTGTTAGGCAATCCCTTCACGATCGCGGTGTCGAGCCGGGTCGCCGCGGCCACCCGGGTCTGCTCCGCCAGCGGCGAGGCGCCGCGCACGCTGAGTTCGGTCAGCTGGGTCACCTGGCGGGTCAGCTGGAAATCCACCACGGCGGATTGGCCGAGGCTGACCGCCACCCCGCTCCGCGAAGCGGCGGTAAACCCGACCGCGCGCGCCTGGACATCGTAGGTGCCGACCCGGAGGAGCGACGCCGCGTAAACACCCCGGCTGTTGGTCGAGTGGGTACGAGTGCTGTTGGTCTCCCGGTTGCGTAGCGTGACGATTGCCCCTTCCACCGGCCGCCCGATACTGTCGCTGACCACCCCGCGGATGATGCCGGTGGTGGCCTGGACTTGTGCCAAGAGGGGGAGCGGGAGGGAGAGGGACGCCAGGACGGCAAACAGCGCCATCCCTGTCCCGGAGCGCCGCGAACAGGAATTCATGCGCGAGTCCTCGGTGGTTTGGAGGAAGAGTACCGGATGGCCGCGAGCGACCGCCGGATTCTACGGGACGCAGCCGAGCAGTGCAAGAGCGAACCGCGGCCTGTTACAACGGGCGTTCAGGCCACTCCGCGTCCGGATGGGCCGGCAACGGCTGTTCGGAACCGAGCCGGTCGGGGCGCATGTCGGCGAAAAGGAAGTTTTCCGGCGCCACCGGCACCCCGGCGAGCCGGCGCAGCAGAGCCAGCTGGCCGACGTGGGTCATTACGTCGGCGAGCGGCCCCTGCAACAGCTGAAAAGTCGAGATGCCCAGCAGCGGAGTCTCCGCAGCAAGATAGGCCCCAACCTCAGCTACCATGGCGTGGAACCGCTCGATCTCCCCGGCGAAGGTCGGCAGCGGCTCGGGGCGACGCGGGTAGGACCCTCCGATAAAAAAGGTCCGGGCATACCCCAGGACGCTGGTCATGTGCCGAAGAATCTCGACCGGCGTGCGGGTGCGCCCGCCGGCACTGAATTCGGAGTACTCGGGCGCCGCGCCGCGCAGGCTTTTCTGGGCCCGGTAGGCGATCGCGGCGAGGAAATGCCGAAGCAGCTCGCGGTCGGTGCTTGCCATTGAACCTCTAGGGGTAAAGCAGCGCCGCGCGCCGGTGTACCAGCCACGCGTCGCGCGCCGGCTGCCATTCCCGCACAATCTCCGCCGCGGCGGCGCCTCCCTGGATTCGCTCGCGCAGGGCGGACCCGCCGGCAAGCCGGTCGAATCCTGCGGGCCGGAAGCCCAGGCGGTCGGGGTGGACCTGGTGAATCGCGGCGAGCAGCGCCACCGCGGTCGCCGTGGGATCGTAGACGCCGGGGTCGGTCAGCACCATTCGAATTCCTTGCAGCGGAACTCCGCCGAACTTTCCATCAGCCGGATGCTGCGGCGTAAACCGGACTCCGAGAAACTGGACCCCCGGAAGCTGGTCGGTGGGAAGCAGCGCCAGTACGGCATGGACGTCGAGCCAGGGGGCTCCGATCTGATGGTAAGAGATGTCGGTGCCCCTCCCGACCGAGAGCGCCGTGCCCTCGAACAGGCAGGTGCCCGGATAGTGAAACAGGCTTTCCAGGTCTTTCAGATTCGGGCTTGGAGCCACGAAGGGGAGCCCGGTCGCATCCAGCGTCAGCTCCCGCCGCCAGTTCTTGACCGGAATGACACGGAGATCGGCGCCAAGGTTCAAATCGAGGTTGGCCAGTCGCGCCAGCTCCCCGAGGGTGAGCCCGTGCCGCATGGGCATCGCCAGCGCGCCGACGAACGAGTGATACGCCCACTCCAGCACATTTCCCTGGACCGCACCTCCGATCGGATTGGGACGATCCAGCACGACGACGGTCTTCCGAAGCCTGGCCGCCGCGCGCATCACTTCGATCGTGGTGCTCAAATAGGTGAAATACCGCGCGCCGACGTCCGGCAAATCCACCAGCACCACCTCGACACCGGCCAGCATCGAGTCGGTCGGAGCGGGCGTACGGCCGTAGAGACTATAGATTGGTAGGCCGGTTGCGCTGTCCACCGTGGAGGCGACCGGCTGCCCCGGATCCGCCGCGCCCCGGA
>JAYUAL010000035.1:0-2646 GCA_043741355.1 Gemmatimonadales bacterium
GTCACCCCGGAGCCGCTCTGCTCACGTCCGAGGGATGGGCCGCCAACGCCGAGCTGATCGGGCGGGCCGCGCAGCACGCCCGGCGCATCGAGACCGTGCCGGTGATCGAGCGGCACGACCTCCGTCCCCGGGAAAGTCGGATCCGGCCGTGGGAAACCGCGCGGCAAGTCTGGAAGGCCGGCGGCGATATCCGCATCGGCAAGGCGCGGCCCCTGGAGGCCGCGGCCCAATGAGCCTGGCACCAGCGCTGGCCGCGTTCCAGCTCGCCGCCGCGGCGGTAGCCCCTCCGGGCCGAGCCTCTCCGTTCGGGGTGGGCGAGCGGTTCGACTACTCGGCGAAGCTGGGAATGCTCTCCGTCGGCACCGCGTCGATCCAGGTCGTGTCGATCGATACGGTCCGGGGCCAGCCCGCATTCGTCTTCCGCTTCTCGCTGGATGCTGGCGCCCTGATGTTCAAGATCCAGAGCAGCCTGGAGTCGTGGACCAGTGTGGCGAGCTTCCGTTCGCTCCGCTTTCGCCAGGACAGCAGGGAGAACAGCAAGCGGTATCTCAGCGAATACGAGATCTTCAGCGATTCGGGCTACTACCGGCAGACCCAGGCCACCGCCACCACTCCCACCAGCGCCGAGCCGCTCGACGACGCATCGTTCCTCTACTTCGTCCGCACCACACCGCTGGAGGTCGGGAAGAGCTACCGGTTCGAACGGCACTTCAAGCCGGAGCTCAATCCGATCGTCATCAACGTCCTGAAGCGGGAGATGCTCGAGCTGCCCGATGGCACCAAGGCGCAGTGCCTGGTCCTGAACCCGGTGGTGGGAGACAAGATGTTTTCGGAACGGGCCGCTGCACGGCTCTGGATCACCGATGATGTCCGGCGGATTCCGGTACAGATTCGCACCACCCAGTACGGCACCATCACCCTCCGGCTCCAGAAGTTCACGCTGGCCCCGGGCGGTTCCTGAGTGGGCCAGGGCGAGGCCGATGTCGGACGGCTCCGCACGGTCCCCTTCCGGGCCCGGCAGAACAAAGTCGATCCCTCACTGATGGCCGCAGCGCCGGGCGCCGACCGCTCGTTCCACGCCTTCCTCGCCAGCCTTCCCGACATCCTCGCCGCGCGCGATCTGCGCGCGATCTGCGCGCACGTCGCGAACGCGGCGCGGGAAAAAAAGGGCGTCGTTCTGCTCCTGGGCGGACACGTGGTCAAGGTGGGCCTGGGCCCGCTGGTACTCCGATGGATCGAGCGCGGCATCGTCACCCATGTGGCCATGAACGGCGCGGCGGCCATCCACGATTTCGAGCTTGCGGCGTTCGGCGGCACCAGTGAGGATGTCGAGGCAGGCCTCGAGGACGGCACCTTCGGGATGGTGGAGGAGACCGGCGCCGGGATGAACGCCGCCACCGTTGCCGCCGCGACGGACGGTCTGGGCTACGGCGAGGGCCTCGCCCGGGCGCTCGCGGCGCGGCCCGCGCTCCCCGGTGCCGCCGTCTCCATTTTACTCGGCTGCCGGCACTACGACGTTCCGGTGACCGTACACACCACGATCGGTGCGGAGATTAACCACCAGCATCCCAGCGTGGACGGCGCCGCGCTGGGCGAAACTTCCCTTCGGGACTTCCGCCGGTTGGCCGGCGCTCTCCCGTCGCTCCACGCGGGGGGCGCCGTGCTGAACTGGGGCAGCGCGGTCGTGATGCCGGAGGTCTTCGTCAAGGCGCTGGCCATCGCCCGCAACCTCGGCGCCGGGCGACCGACCGGTTTCCTCGCGGCCGATTTCGACATGATCCGGCAGTACCGCCCGCGGATGAACGTGGTCGAGCGCCCGACCCGGGCCGGCGGAACCGGGTACCAGCTCACCGGCCATCATGAGCTGCTCCTTCCCTTGCTGGTGTGGGGGGTGCTAGATGCACTGGACGCGGGATAACCTTTCGCTTCTGCTGCTTGCCACCGGGTGTGGCCATGTCCAGGCGGCCCCCGCGCCGGTACTCTCGCCGGGCGCTGTCGAGGAGCGGGTCACCGCGGTCATCACCGCGGCCCTGGATTCCGACCGCCGCATGGCGACGGCCGATTCGCTCTGGGATTCCGATGCCACCGTGATCGCGAATGGCGAGCTGCGCTACGCGCCCCCCCGCTTTGCGGGAATCGGACCGGGGGGCGAAGTGGGCATCACCTCCAGCCGGCTGGAGGTCCGCCAGAGCCTGGTGTGGGTCTTTCTGGAGTATCGCTGGCTGTCGGTGAAGGACGCTGTGGCGCGAGACGGCAAGGCGACGGTATTACTGACGCCGGATAGCAATGGGGCGGGTTGGAAAATCGTGCACCTGCATAGTTCGACGCCGGGGTAGGGAGGAGGATAGTCCCTCTTCCCCTCTCGCTACTCCCTAACTCGCGGCGGGTTACGCCTTGTTCCCCCGGATCGTGTCCCGCAACCGATCCGCCGCCTTTGGGCTGATGACCCGCAAAACCAGGTAGATGATGAAGCCCCAGAAGGCGAGCCACAGCAACATCATGAAAATGCTGATGGCGAAGCCGAATAAGCCGCCCAGGAGTTTCAGTGCGATCATCGCCACCACGGCGACGCCGGCGAACCCGACCACGTTCCGGATCATGGTATCCTTCCTTCAGGCATTGGGCACCGCGTGGATTTGGCTGCCA
>JAYUAL010000036.1:0-2637 GCA_043741355.1 Gemmatimonadales bacterium
TTCGAACCGCGCCTCGACCCGGAGCCCCAGCTGCTCCAGCAACCTGCCGCGGTCCAGCGCCACCATCGTCTCTTCGGGCAGGGCGGCGGGCGTCCGGGCCCCAGCGGCCCGCTCCGGGCCCAGGCCGAGCCGGTCGCGGGCGGGGAGCGCATAGTAGGATTGCGGGTACCGCTCGGTGAGCGAGCGCCACCGGGCCCGGGCGGCCGCGCTGTCTCCGGTGGCCGCGAGCGCTCGGCCGGCCCAGTAGATGGCGGCGGCAATCTCGCTCCGGTCGCCCGGGCGGGCTATCAGGGCCTGAAGCTCCCGCGCGCCGTCGCGTGCTTCGCGCTGGCCGTACGCGATGATCGCCGCCATCAGCGCGGCGCGGGAGCCGAACGGGGTGGTGGGGAAACGCCGGGCCACCTCGAGGTACTGGGTACGGGCCGCGGTCTCATCCCCCTGATCCACCAGCAGGTCTCCGGCGAGGAACCCGGCCGTCGCCGCGGTGGTGCTGTCGCGCGCGGCGCCTCGTGCCACCCGCCGGAGTGCCGCGATCGCCGCGCCGCGCGAGCCGGTCCGCAGCAGGCTCCGGGCCCGCTGATACTGCGCCTGGGTCTTGAGCTGGGGAGATCGTACCGCGGCAAACGCCGTCATCGCCTCCTTGTGGCGGCCCAGCCGGGCCAGGGCCATCCCATAGGAGAGCTGATCGGCGTCGGTGAGTGGGCCGGTCCTGGAGAAACCCGACACGGCCCGGCTGGGCAGATCCGACGCCGCTCGCCGGGCGATGGCCAGCTCCTCGCCGGTGGTGAGCGGAGCAAAGGAGCGGTCCAGGATCGCGATGGCCTCGCGGGCGTCCTCGGGGGCCGAGCGGCCGCTGACGACGCCGAGCAGCGCCTTCCGGATCGCCGCCCGGGACTCGAGGTCGGGTGCTGCGGCTAAGCGAAGCCGGACCGCGGAGAGGGTCGCGCCCAATGCCTCGTAGAGTCTGGATGCGCCGAGGTTGTCGCCGGCGCGCTCCCGGGCCAGCGCCTCGGTCCAGCGGATCCGCGGAACCGCGGCGGCGAGGCTCACGTCTCGGTAGAGCGCCGCTCGCCGGGATGAGTCGGCCAACACCCCGGCGGCGCGAAGCTTCAGCCAGTCGGAAATGGCGGGAAGGCGCGCGGCAGCCTTTTCATAGGTCTGGGCCGCGCTGTCCAGCAGGTTGGCCCGATCGAAGGCCCGCCCCAGCGTCACCAGTCGGGCGCCGGGCGGGTCAAACCCACCATCCTTCACCGCGGTCCGGGCGTCTTCGACGGCGTCCTCGTCCCGCTCGACCCGGGCCCGGGCCAGCAGGGCTCGGCCCTCACCGCCCTCGGTCCGGTCCAGCCACGGCCGGCCGGCCAATAGCCGGACCACCGTCCCCCACCCTTCCCACCCGGCTGCGGCCTTCGCCGCGAGGAGCACGAGCGAGGGCGCTTCACCCCCTGGGCCGGCGAGCACCGGTATCAGCAACCGGCTGGCCAAATAGGGCCGGCCCTGGGACATGGCCCGGTTGGCATCCGCCACCGCCCCCCCTGGATCGCGCGGCGGGGCCGGCTGTGCTATGGCGCGGGCGCACGGCACCAGGCTCAGGAGTGCGGCGAGGCTTGCGCGCGCCAGCAGTCGCAGGGAACTTGAGCGGGTTTGCAGGAGGGTGGAGGGCGTCACGCGGGAAACTTAGGCGCGTGACGCCTCCGGAAATACGGGACGCCGGCTAGGCGGCGTGGGCGGGGCGGACGGCTTCCGGGTAGACCGTTCCCTTTGCTGATCCGAAGAGCCGCGGATCGCCGGGCAGGGTCACGCTGCCGACGGGGACTCCCGCTCATCGAAGATTTTCAGCTTGCGGCCTCCTTGAAAAGCGTTGCATGCCGGCAGTGACCGGTGACCGGTGACCAGGGAGCCTTGAATGAGTCTTCTCCGTATCTGGTTCCGCTGATCGGGCTGGCGCTTTCGTTCGCCGCCACCCGGGGCCTCTCGAGCTTCCTGTTCGGGGTGGCTACTCGGGTGGATCCGCTGGTGGCGCTGCGGAACGACTGTCCTCCCTGAGTTTGTACTTCTGCACCTTTCCCGAAATCGTCATGGGGAAGGACTCCACGAACCGCCAGTATCGCGGCACCTTGAAGTGGGTGATCCGCCCGCGGCACCACTCCAGGAGCTCCGCGTCGGTGACTTCGGCGCCGGGCTTCAGAATCACCCAGGCCATCACCTCCTCGCCGTACTTCTCGTCGGGCACCCCGATTACCTGCACGTCCCGGATCATCGGGTGGCCGTAGAGGAACTCCTCGATCTCTCTGGGATAGATGTTCTCGCCGCCGCGGATGATCATGTCCTTGGACCGCCCCACGATGCTCACGTAGCCGTCGTCGTCCATCGCGGCCAGGTCTCCGGTGTGCATCCAGCGCGCCGCGTCGATGCTGTCGCGGGTGGCGTCGGGGTTGCCCCAGTACCCCAGCATGAGGAGATAGCCGCGGGAGAGCAGCTCGCCGGTCTCGCCCCGCGGCACGATCGCGCCGGTGTCGGGGTCGATGATCTTGCATTCCACATGCGGGTGCACCTTGCCCACCGTCCCGACCCGCTTCTCGATCGGGTCATCGGCGCAGGTTTGAAAGGAGACCGGGCTGGTTTCGGTCATCCCGTAGC
>JAYUAL010000037.1:0-2637 GCA_043741355.1 Gemmatimonadales bacterium
TGGATGAACACCAACCTGGCGCTCTCGCTCGCCCGGCCGACCAAGTGGTACCGGAATTATTTCCTGGTCCTGGGGAATCAGCGGGAGTACAACTTCGACGGCGACCGGACCGACACCCAGTTCCACGCCGGAGCGTTCGGTCAGCTGCTGAATTACTGGAACGTCAACTTCTTCGGCATTCGCCGCACCGACGTCTACGACGACCGGCTGCTCCGGGGTGGGTCGGTCGTCCGGCGTCCCGGCAACTGGTTCTTCAACGCCAACATCGGCACCGACAGTCGAAAGCGGGTGAGCCTGAGCCTGAATCCAAGTCTAGGCCGCGGAGACTTCGGCAACATCAGCTGGAACGCGAGCGTGGGGGTGAATGTCCGCGCAGCGTCCAACATTTCCCTGTCCTTCCTGCCGTCATACAGCCGGAGCACGTCTGCGGTGCAGTATGTCACCAGGGTGGCCGACCCAACCGCGAGCACCTTCTACGGTTCTCGGTACATCCTCTCCGACCTGCTGCAAAAGACGGTGGGGATGGACACCCGGTTGAACGTGACGTTCACCCCGACCCTCACCTTCGAGCTCTTTGCCCAGCCGTTCATTTCGAGCGTGCACTACAACCGGTTCAAGGAATTCGCTGCGCCGAGGAGCGGGGCGCTCCGAGTGTTCGGGGAAGACATCGGAACGATCACGGCGCAGGTCGATGGCAACGGCCGCGCCACCACCTACACCATCGATCCCGACGGCACCGGGCCCGCGGCGGCGATCAACCTCGACAACCCCGACTTCAATGTTCGTTCGCTCCGGGGTAACGCGGTGCTCCGATGGGAATACCGCCCCGGCTCCACGCTGTTCTTCGTGTGGACCCGCACCAGCCAAGATGTCGCCTCGCGGGTGGGAGACTTTGATTTCAGCCGCGACGCGGATCGGCTGCTGAGCGCGACCGCGAACAACATTTTCCTGGTGAAGGTGAATTGGTGGCTGAATAGATGACGGGAAGGCCTAGGGTAGCGCGAACGCCACCACCCGATCGCTCTTGCCGAATCTGTCGCCATCGCCTCCCGCCGCGATCACTACATACTGCTTTCCGTCCGAGCCCAGGTAGGTCATCGGCGTGGCCTTGCCGCCCGCGGGTAACACCGCACTCCAGAGCTCCTGGCCGGTGTCGATATCGTAGGCGCGAATCTTCTGATCCAGCGTGGCCGCGATGAACACCAATCCGCCCGCGGTGACGATGGGGCCCCCGAGGTTGGGGCTACCCAACCCGGCCGCTGCGCCCGGCGCGATCGTGCCCAGGGGCACTTCCCATTTTCTGGTGCCGGTCGCGAGGTCGATGGCGACCAGCGCGCCGAAGGGTGGCGGCGAGCAAGGAGCGCCCGACGGCCCGAACAGGATGCTTCGCCGCATCACATAAGGGGTGCCCCGCATGTTGGTGTACTGCGATCCCTCTAGGCGGTAACCGGTCTCCATGTGGTGCTTCTCATATTCATCGCGAGGGATGAGCTGCACCTCCGCGGCGATGCGGTTGACCGGGACAACCGCGAGCTGCCGCGCGGGATCCACCGCGAGACCGCCCCAGTGGGCTCCCCCGATGTTCGAAGGAACGGCCAGGGTCCCTTCGAGGCTGGGTGGCGTAAAGATCCCCTCGTTGCGGAGCGATTTGAGCTTGTCTTTGCACGCCGCCTGATCGGCCGGGGTGGGCCCCCAGGCATCGTCCACGCTCATGCGGTGCGGGCTCAGCGGCGCGATCACCGTGGTGAACGGCTGGGTTGGCGAGGCCTCCTCGCCCGGGACGGTGCTGGCCGGCACCGGCCGCTCCTCGACCGGATAGATCGGCACACCGGTTTCCCGATCGAGGACGTAGAGCATGCCGATCTTGCCGGTCTGGAGCACCACGGGAATTTGCCGGCCGTTCTTCGTGATCGTGGTGAGCGCCGGAGGCGAGGCGTTGTCGTAGTCCCAGAGATCGTGGTGCACCGTCTGGAAATACCACACCACCTTGCCGGTTGCGGCACGGAGCGCCACCACCGAATTGGCGTAGAGATTCTGTCCCTTCCGCTCGCCCCCGTAGTAGTCGGGGCTGGCGCTGCCGGTCGGCACGAACACCAGGCCCCGCGCCGAATCCACCGCGATCACCGACCAGGCGTTGGCCGCACCGGTCCGGTGTGCGTTGGGGCCGATCCAAGTGCGCCAGCCGGGGTCGGTCGAATCCTGCGGCACCGGATCCCAGGTCCATCGCAGCGCCCCGGTTCGCGCATCGAAGGCCCGCACTTCGCCGCTCGCCGCATCGATCCGGTTGTTGTCCGCCACCGCCGAGCCTACGACGATCGTCCCTCCGATGATGGCGGGGGGAGACGTGACCTCGTATTCCGCCATCTCGAGCGGCGCGTTCCGAAGCGCATGGCGGAGATCGACGGTGCCGCCCTCGCCGAAGCCGGCGCAGGGATGCCCAGTCTTCGCGTCCAGCGCATTGAGCCGGGCGTCCACCGTCGCGACGATCACCCGGACCGCGCACGGCGCACCCGGCATTGCTTCCGGATCGGACCAGAGAGAGACGCCCCGGGTCGTGAAGTCTCCAAAGCTCATTCGCATCACTTTGAGATCGGTGACCCAGAGCTCCCGCCCGGTTTCCGGCTCGAGGGCGATCAC
>JAYUAL010000038.1:0-2632 GCA_043741355.1 Gemmatimonadales bacterium
GCGGATGCCAGTTGGCCAGCGAGCCGTGGGTCTGGAGACAGGCGATGATCCCGACCCGGAGGTCCGCTTCGCCGGTGGTGGCGCGGACGGCCGCAGTAACGGTGCGGGCGGCGACCCGGGCGAGGTCACCCAACAAGCCGCGCCGATAGAGACAGTAGGGCCGGAGCCGCTTGGGGAGGGTGAGCACGACCTGGCGATGGGGCACGGGGGCGAGCAGCGTCTCGTCGAGCCAGAGGCTCCACCGGGCCAGGCGTTTGGCGTGACAGCTGGGGCAGAAGTAGCGCGCCGTGCAGGAGAAGGCGAGCAGGTACTCGTGGGCGCAGCCGTCGCAGCGGATCCGGGCGAAGCCGTGCTCCAGGAGCCCACAGGCGAGAAACTGGTCCACGACCTTGGGGATCACCGCCCGCCAGTCCCCATACCTGGGGGCGAAGCGCTCGTCCCAGACCAGGCTCAATTCCCGAAACCGCCGATCCAGCAGCCGATACAGGGGCGACGCCCGGGGCCGGCGGGGGCGATAGACCCCGGGGAACGGATTCGGCGCTGGGGTACGATCGGCGACAGCGGGCGCCGCCATGGGTCCGACCTGGTGGGTGGCCGGAGAGCTTGGCGGGGCGCGGGCGGGTCAGGCGGACCCGATCCAATGGCAGGGGGGTAGTTGGCGTTTCTCGAGGTGAGCGCGCGCTTGAGTTCTGGCGCGCGTCGGTTTCTCCTCAAGGACCAGCTGGCGCCAGTCGAAGTTTTCGAGGATCCGAACGAGTCCACTCGAATAGGCGTTGGACTCACCCCCACGCGTGTCGGCGACTGGGTTCCGACAGCGCGTTCAGGCTGGGAAGCACTGATTCGGATCACCAGGGTGATTTCCCCGCCGTGGAGGCCCTCGTCGTGGGTGTCAAGGCATGCCGCACCGCGCACCGAATGCTCGGGTGTGGGCGCCCGTCTCCCGTGCGAGCAGTGTTCCCACGAAGATGAATCCGTCGCGAAGGAGGTCGGTGGTCGCCCGCACCCGACACCGCCACACCTCGAATTCTTCCCCGCTTCCCTCTCGGCACAACACGGAACTTCCCCACCCGCCACCGAGTTGTTCAGACGACCCGATGCCGCATCCGGCATCCCACCCTCGATCGAGGGCCGTTCGTCAACCCACAGGAGGATCCCATGTTGCCCCTTCGTCCCGTCTTCAGCGTTCTGGCCGCAACCTCGCTCGCTGTCACGACGGCGCAGGCCCAAAATGCCAACCCGCACGCCGTGATTTTCAATGTGCGCGGTGGCGGATACAACGCCCTGACCAATCTCAACAGTTCCGGCACCGCCGACACCAAGCTTGGATTCAATGCCGGCGGCGGCGTGGGGGTGCAGGTCCACAAGTACGTCGTGATCCGCGGCGACTTTACCTTCGGTCGGGACGAACTCCGGAATCAAGGCGTGGACACCGGCATCCACCTCAACAAATACCTCTATACCGGCGCGATCCAGCTTCAGTACCCATCGGCGGGTGGGGTGACGCCCTACATCTTCGCCGGCGGCGGCGGCATCACCGTCCACGAACAGGGTACCTCCGGCCTCAACAAGACCAAGGCAGCCGGTGTCGGCGGCCTCGGGCTCAGCTACCACATTTCCAACAGCAAGTGGGCGGTGTTTACCGAGGGCCTCGGCTACCTCTACAAGGCTCGTGATCTTGGCGGAAGCCTCGCCGGCTTCGACAAGAGTCAGTTCGACCTCGCCTGGAGTGGTGGGGTTTCCTACGCCGTCGGCTTCTAATGGCCGAAGCGGCGCAGTTCGCACTCCGGCCGACGGCGTCTTGCCGTCGGTCTCGCCGGGAACGTCGGGGTGGGGCCGGGAGTTGATCTGACACCGTGCCCGTCCAATCGTGCGCCTGACCCGAGGACTTCACCATGCCGATTCTGCACCTGAGCGATGGCGCGGGAACCCGATGGCCCGACCTCCTGAATTCAGTACCCATCATGGTGATCTACAAGCACAGCTCATTCTGCAGCGCCTCGTTCTTCTCCCGGCACTCGGTTCGCGCCTTTTCCATCACCCATCCCGACATTCTGATCTTCCAGGTCGATGTCATTCGGCAACGGGATCTTTCGGATCGGATCGCCCGGGACCTGGGCATCGTGCACGCGTCGCCCCAGACTATCATGGTGGTGGGCGGACAACCGGTGTGGACCGGGTCGCACAGCGACGTCAGTGGGCAGGCGCTGGAGCACGCCTTCGCGAGCGTGGAATCGGGCGGACCTCGGACCAGCCCGGTCCCGGACTAGGGGGCGCGGCCCATGCGAGTAGACGGCTTCGCACGCACCGCCTTCGTCCTGGCCGGCGGAGGGAGCCTCGGCGCCATCGAGGTAGGGATGCTGCGGGCGCTGGTGGCGTCGGGCGTGCGCCCGGACGTCGTGGTGGGTGCATCGGTCGGCGCGATCAACACCATCTACTTTTCCGGTCACCCGCCTCCCGAGGGGGTGGAGCGGCTCGAACGGATCTGGATCGGCCTCCGGCGGGCCGACGTGTTCGCACTGTCACCGCTGTCCGGCCTGCTCGCCCGACAACTTCCCTGCGCCCAACTCGAGCACACCCGCATCCCCTGTTGCGTTGTGGCCACCGAGGTCCTCGGCGGTGGGGAAATCCAGCT
>JAYUAL010000039.1:0-14082 GCA_043741355.1 Gemmatimonadales bacterium
CCCGGCTGGCGCTCGCGGGACTCGAGGCGATCCTGGGCCGGCGACTCTTCAGCGACAAGGATCCTTCGTGAGACGACTCACCGCAGCGGCGCTGATCGCCCTCGGTTCGGCCTGTGGCGGCACCAAGGCCGCACCCTCCGCGGCGGGCGGCGGGGGCGGCGCCGGGGCCCGCGCCGCGCCCGGTCTGGTCCCCGTGGAGGTGGCAGTTGCCCGCACCGATACCATCGTGGATGCCATTACCGCCACGGGACAAATCGAGCCGCTGCAGTCAATTCAGCTGCGTCCGGAAGTCGACGGGCGGCTGGTGGAAATCATGGTTCGCGAAGGCGCCGAAGTCTCCAAGGGTACCCCACTCTTCAAGGTGGACGATCAGGAGCTCAAGGCCCAGGTTGCCCGCGCTCAGGCCGACCGGGATCTCGCCCAGCAGGCGCTGACCCGGACCCGGGCGCTGCTCGCCGACAAGGCCGCCGCGCCCGCCGACGTCGAGCGCGCCGAGGCCCAGATGCGCAGCACCCAGGCCAGTCTCGACCTGCTGCAGATCCGGCTTGATCGCACCATCGTGCGGGCGCCGTTCGCCGGGGTGGCCGGGCAGCGGCTGGCCAGTCTGGGCGATTACGTCAACAACGCAACCCGCCTGATCACCCTGCAGACGGTTAATCCCCAGCGGGCCGCCTTCCAGGTGCCGGAGCGCTACGCCGAACAGCTCAAGGTCGGGCAGAAGGTGCTGTTCCGGGTGGCGGCACTCGCCGGGCGGGACTTCACCGGCCAGGTGGACTTCGTGGATCCGCTGGTCCAGCTCCCCGGCCGGACCATCACCGTCAAGGCATCGGTCCCCAATCCCAGACGGGAGTTACAGTCCGGGATGTTCATCGAGGCCCGGCTGGAAACCGCGGTACGGCCCACCGCCACCGTCATTCCCGAGGACGCCGTCAGCCCCATGCAGGGCTCGATGTTCGTGTGGGTGATTCGGCAGGGGAAGGCGGAGCGGCGGGAGGTCGTGCTGGGGGTCCGGACGCCCGGCTACGTCGAGGTACGCCAGGGTATCGAGCCGGGCGACCAGGTGGTGGTCGGCGGCAGCGAGCGCCTGGCGCCGGGGGCGGCGGTCAAGGCCACGGTGGTGGACCGGACCCCGCGCCCCGCCGGTGGGGATGTTCCAGCCCCGGCTTCTCGCTGATGGTTATAGATTAATCTTTATTGGTTTTAAGGTAAAACTCAAGGAAATAACGATATTGAATTGACTTTTTATCCTATCCGTCGGTAGAATATTGCGACCCCAATCCTCCACCGCGGAGCCCCGCCGATGAGCAGCGACCTGAGAGACTTCCTGGAAATCCCCTACGACCGGCTCGAGGAAATGAACCTGGAGGCCAAGGCGGAGCGGCTGGCCCGGGTGGCGCCGGCGAAGGTCCGAGACAAGCGGATGAAATATCTAGCCGACGAGAAGCGCATCAAGGCGGTGACCGTCTGCTTCGCGGACCTCGAAGGCCGGCTGCACATGCTGGACTACGACAAGAAATTCCTCCTCAACTCGGCCGACAACCTCACCTTCGACGGCTCGTCGATCCGGGGCTTTACCCAGCAGGCCGAGTCGGACCTGCGGCTGGGCATCGACTGGCCGGCGTTCTACTGGCTGCCGTCCGATGTGTTCGGGCCCGGCAAGGTGCTGGTCTTCGCCGACGTGCTCGAGAAGGACGGCACGCCCTACGCAGCGGACATGCGCGCCAAACTCAAGAGCTACCTCGCCCGGCTCTATCAAAAGGACGGCTACGTCTGCAACGCGGCCAACGAGATCGAGGGGTTCCTCTTCAAGGGCCGCGACGCGGAGCGGCATTACCACGAGGCCGGCAGGTTCGAGTTCATCAGCACCGGTGGCTACTACCATTCGCTTCCCGGTGACGCCCTGCGCGCCTTCATCGACACCGCAGCCGAAGTGCAGCGCGCCATGGGCTTTGCCAACGAGAAGGACCATCCCGAGGTGGCGCCGTCGCAGTTCGAGATGAACTACTCCTACACCGAAGCGAGCATCGCTGCCGATCAGGTGCTGCTCTACAAGCTGATCTGCCGCCAGGTCGCCGCCCGGATGGACATGACGGCCAGCTTCCTGCCCAAGCCGGTCACCGGTGTGAACGGGAGTGGCATGCACACCAACCTCTCGGTGAGCCAGAAGGGCAAAAACCTCTTCTGGGACCCCAAGGGGCCCGACAAGCTGTCGAAGTTGGGGTGGAAGTTCATCGACCGAATTCTCACCAGCGGGCAGGACATCTGCCTGCTCTTCAATCCCAGCGTCAACGCCTACCGCCGGCTGGATCCGCATTTCGAGGCGCCCAACCAGATCAAGGCGTCCGCCGTGGACCGGGGCTCGATGATCCGGATTCCGCTGGGCAATGAGAAGTCGGCGCGGGTCGAGGTACGGTCGATCGCTCCGGACGCGAATCCGTATCTGGCCATCTACACCATGTTCCGGACCGGATTCGAGGGGCCGATCGAGAAGGACAACGGGGAAAAGCGCCGGGACCGCACCCGCTTTCTTCCGGATAACATTTACGACGCCATCCGGCTCTTCAAGGGCAGCAAGTACGCCTCCGACCTCCTCTCGGAATCGGTGCACAAGCGGTACGCCGACCTCAAGCTCGCGTCGGCCGAGCGCTGCCCCAAGGCACTGGGCGCCCAGATCAAGATTCCGGAAATCCAGTTTCATCACGAGGTGACGAACCAGTACCTCTGGTCGATGTTCTAGGAGGGTGGTCGGTAAGACGGTAGGTTGGTAGGTCGGTACGTTCTTTACCGACTTACCGACTGACCGTCCTAGCGCCATATTCTCGGGACTCCCCCCTCTTTTCAGGAACACCCGGATGAAACGGCTGAACGGAACGGCCCTGCTGCTGGGTGCGCTGCTTCCCATGTGGAGCACGGTGGCCCGAGCGCAAGTGGCGGAGTTCGACGGCCGACCGGCCTTTTCCGTGGGCGCCGATCTCGGCTACTACCTCTGGAAGGAAGGCGATACCTGGCGGGTGCGCTGGACCACCAAAGGCGTCATGCGCCACTTTGCCGGGTCGGTCACCGCCGACCGCGGGGAGCTCAAGTCGCTCAAGCGAGTCGACGTCGAGTCCGAGCGCCGGGTGCTCTATCCAGGCCGCCCCGCGCATGTCGGCGTTGGTCCGCGGGGCCATCTACGCATGAAAGGTGGGCGCGCCCCGGTCGTGGTCAGTCGCGACCAGGACAAGGTCGAGAAGGACGGCAATAACCGGATCGTCTTCTCGGCCAGGACAGACGACGACATCGATGGATTCGATTTGGTCGAATTCGGGCCGCACAATCGGAAGGCAACCAGTATTCCCCTCATCGTGCGGCTGCGATAGCTCTGATGCCCAAGCGACTTTCGCTGCTGCCACTGCTCCTCGCCGCACCGCTTGCCGCCCAGCAAACCAGGGCCGAGCGCACCGGCTACGCCGAGACGTCGACCCATGCGGACGTCGTGGCGTTCGTCGACTCGCTTCAGCGCCTCGGCGCCGGGATCCGGGTCGGCCGGCTGGGGCTGAGTCCGCAGGGCAAGGTGCTTCCCTACATCATCGCGGCCCGGCCGCTGGTGGATGCCCCGGCCCGGGCGGCGCGCACCGGCAAGCCGGTCATCTACCTCCAGGCCAACATTCACGCCGGCGAAGTCGAGGGCAAGGAAGCCGCCCTCATGCTGCTCCGCGAGCTCACGCTGGGATCCCTGACGCCATTGCTGGACAGCGTTGTGCTAGTCGTCGTCCCCATGTACAACGCCGACGGGAACGACGCGTTCGGTCCCGAAACCCGGAATCGCCCCGCCCAGAAGGGCCCGGCCAGCGTGGGCCAGAGGGCCAACGGCCAGGGGCTCGACTTGAACCGGGACTATCTCAAGCAGGAGGCCCCCGAGACGCGGGCCGCCGCCGCGCTGGTCAACGCATGGGACCCCGATCTCTTCGTCGACCTGCACACCACCGACGGCAGCTATCACGGGTACCTGCTGACCTACGACGCGGGGCTCAATCCCAATTCCTCGCCGGCCAACGACTACATCCGGGACCGGTTCCTGCCCGAGGTGCGGCTGCGCATGCGCGCCCGGCATCGGCAGGAGGTGTTTTCCTACGGCAATTTTCGCAACGCCGACCCCGACTCGCTGGTCCAGGGGTGGGAGACCTACGATTCCCGGCCGCGTTTCGGAACCAACTGGGCCGGCCTCCGCGGCCGCATGGCGATTTTGAGCGAAGCGTACTCCCACGCCGACTTCAAGACCCGGGTGAACGCCACCTACAACTTCGTACTCGAGATCATCCGCCTGGCCGCGGCTGAAAAGACGACGATCAAGTCGCTCAATCTGGCCGCGAGCCGCTACCGCCCCGACTCGGTGGCGTTGCGGTCCGGGTTCGCGACGCCGACCCAGATGGACGTCGTTGCCGAGATCACCGAGCAGTCCAATGAGGGCAGCGGCCCGTTCTCGCGCCGGCGTCAGACCGGCGTCTTCAAGACCATCCGGATGCCGGTGTACGATCGCTTCGTGGGCATCCGGAAGGAGGCGATTCCCGCGGCCTACCTGTTGGGGCCGCAGTACCCGGAGGTGGCGGCCCTGCTCCGCGCGCAGGGTATCGAGGTGCGCCGGTTGACCGCTCCATGGTCCGGTGCGACCGAACTTTTCACGGTGGATAGTCTGGTGGTGGAGCCCCTGTTCGAGGGCCACCGTACCATCCGGCTCGAGGGAAAGTGGGGATCCGCCACTTCGATGCCGGGCCCCGGCTGGTTCACGGTACTGACCGATCAGCCGCTCGGCGTGCTTGCCGCGTTTCTGCTGGAGCCCGCGTCCGAGGACGGGCTCGCCACCTGGAATTTTTTCGACCGGTCCCTGCGGCGCGGGCAGCCGGCGCCGGTGATCCGAATACGCGCTCCGTTCAACGTTCCCGCCGAAATGCTGCCCTAACCCGCCATGCCGCCGACCCGCCGCCGGTTTCTTCTCGGAGTCGCCGCGCTTCTGCCGCTGCCTTTCGTGGCGCGCCGCTTTCACCGGCTCGCCGTGCAGGCGCTCGATCCGGAGCTGCTCCGCGCCATGGCGGTCGCGATCCTGCCCGCCGAGCTCGGGCCCGGCGGCATCGAGCGCGCGGTGGCGGAGTTCGAGCGCTGGCTGACCGGCTACCGGGAGGGCGCGGAGATCCTGCATGGGTATGGCAGCGGTGAGATCCGGCGCACCGGTCTCAGTCCGGCGCTCAAGTGGTCCGGCCAACTCGCCGGGCTGGACTCGGCCGCCCGGAAAACTCACGGCGCGCCCTTCCGGACTCGCTCCCGGGCCGAGCGGCAGGAGTTGGTGCGCGCGGCGCTGGGCGGCGCGCCGGCCGGCGGCCTGCCCCAAATCGATCGCGCGCCGCACATCGCGCTGGGGCTGCTGGCCCACTTCTATTCTTCCGCGGCGGCCCAGGATCTCTGCTATGAGGCCCGGATCGGGAAGGGTACCTGCCGCCCGCTGGCCGACTCGCCCAGGCGTCCCCTCCCGCTCAAGCGCCCGGGCTGATCCGATGCCCCGGGTCGTGATCGAGAGCGACGTCTGCATCATCGGCTCCGGCATCAGCGCCGCGATGGTCGCCGAGAAGCTCGCCGCGGAGCGGAACGCGACCATCGTGGTGGTGGAAGCGGGGGAGGAATCCGATCGCCTGGCCGCTCGGCCCGCCATGCGGCGCCGGTACGTCGACTACGGTGAGAGTCCCTGGAGCAGGGACCATCTGGACGGCTACGACGTCGCCGGGATCCAGTCGCGGTCGATGCAGGTGGGCGGGCTTGCGATGCACTGGGGAGGCGTCACCCCGCGGTTCAGTCCCGAGGATTTCAAGGTGCGATCGCTGTACGGCGTAGGCACCGACTGGCCGATCTCCTACGACGACCTGGACCCATGGTATCAGGAGGCCGAGGAGCGGCTCGGCGTCGCCGGAGAGCAGGGGCCTTCCGAGATGGACCCCAGGGGGCGTCCCTTTCCGCAGGCACCGCTGCCGCTGACCTACAATTTGAAACTGCTGCAGGAGTGGGCTGCCAAGTCCGGCATCCCGATGTGGAGCCAGCCATCCGCGAAGAATTCCTCACCCTACCGGGGGCGTGCCGCCTGTTGCCGCAATGACACGTGCTTCCCGGTGTGCCCCATCGGCGCCAAGTACTCGCCCGATTTCACCTGGGACGCCCTCCGCAAAGCCGGGCGAGTGCGGCTGATCCCCCGCACCGCGGTGCGCCGCCTGCACGTCGAGGGTCCGGGGAGCGGGGTGGCCAGCGCCATCGCCCTCGATCGGGCGAGCGGGCAGGAGGTCGAGCTGCGGGCCCACACCTTCGTGGTGGCGGGTGGGTATGCCTGGAGCAGCCACCTGCTTCTGATATCCGCGAGTGGAAAATACCCGAATGGGCTGGCGAATCGTTCCGGGCTGGTGGGCAAGTACCTGACCGGACACCGCAACGTCAATGGCTACGTGAGCCTGCCGCTCGAACTGTTCCCCGGCATGAACGAGCAGCACAGCCTGGTGAGCAAAAAATTCATGCGGGTGCCGCGGAGCGATCGCTATCTCCGCCACGATCTCAGGGTCTGGGAGTCGTCGGTGGGACGCGAGCCTCGCCTCGCGGACCAGAGCGGACGCCTACTCCTCGGGGATGAGCTGCTGGCCGATTGGCGCCGCCGGGCCGCGACCGGGACCGCGCGGATCCGGGCCTACTACGACGTCATTCCCGACCGCGAGAGCTCCCTCACCCTCGACTCCGCCCGAAAAACTCCCTGGGGCGATGCGCTCCCCAAGCTCGACTTCCGCGATGCGCCCGAATCGGCAATGCTGCGCGAGGGGAGCGAAGCGGCCATCCGGGCCCTGTTTACGGAAATGGCCCGGGCCGGAGGGGGCGAGTTGCTCTCCGCACGGAGCGACCCCTTTCAGGACCACCCGGCCGGCGGGTGCCGTATGGGAAGCGACCCGGCCACCAGCGTCACCGACCCCTGGGGGCGGACCCACGACCACGAGAATCTGTTCGTGGCCGGCGCGCCCACCTGCGTGTCCGGGGGCTGCGCCAACGGCACCCTCACATTCTGCGCTCTTTCCCTGCGAACCGCGGCGGAAATTGGCAAGACCTTTCCGAAGCGCTAGTCAACCTGAGGTCACCATGTCCCGTTCTGCCGTCCTCACCGTCCTCACCGTCCTCACCGTCCTCACCGTCCTCACCGTCCCCACCGTCCCCACCGTCCTCACCGTCTTCTCCGTCCCCACCGTCCCCACCGTCCCCACCGTCCCCACCGTCCCCACCGACGCGCCGGTCACCATTCGCGCGGCCCGGCTGCTCGACGGACGGGGTGGCGTCCTGACCAACGTGGTCGTCACCGTCTCGGGCGGACGAATTATCCGGGTCGGCAAGGCCGCGCCCGGCGAGCGCGCCACCTATGAGCTGGAAGGGCAGACCATCCTGCCCGGTCTTATCGATGCCCACGATCACATGAACGGGCATTTCAATGCCAAAGGACGGCTCCATACCAATAACGATGGAGAGACTCCCGCCCAGACCGCCTTGGCCATCGCCGCCGACGCACGCGCGACCCTGGGGGCCGGATTCACCACCGTGCAGGAGATGGGCTCCGACGAGGACGCCGACTATCGTGACGCGATCGCGCTGGGACGAATCGCCGGGCCCCGCCTGCTGACTTCGCTCGATCCGATCACCGATTCGCGGCTCTCGCCCGACCAGCTGCGGCAGGCGGTGCGCGACCGCAAGACCGCCGGAGCCGATCTCATCAAGATTTTCGCCTCCAAGAGCATCCGCGAGGGCGGCGGGCAGACCATGTCGGATTCGCAACTGGTGGCCGTCTGCGGCGAAGCGAAAGCCCAGGGGCTCCGGTCGGTGGTCCATGCGCATAGCCCCGAGAGCATGCGGGCCGCCACGCTGGCGGGGTGCGGCCAGATCGAGCACGGCGTCTTCGCCACGGCGGAGGTGCTGGGCCTGATGGCGGAGCGAAAAACCTACTTCGATCCGCAGTGCTCGCTGGTGTTCCGGAACTACCTCGACAATCGCGCGAAATTCGAGGGCATCGGCAATTTCAACACCGAAGGCTTCGCCGCGATGGAGCGCGCCATACCGCTGGCCCGCGCCGCGGTCCGAACTGCGCTGGCCACTCCCGGACTCAAGGTGGTCTACGGGACCGACGCAGTGGCCGGCGCGCATGGACGGAATGCCGAAGACCTGGTCTGCCGGGTGAAGGATGCCGGGCAAGCGCCGATGGCCGCCATCATCTCCGCAACCTCGCTCAACGCGGAGGCGCTTGGACTGGGGGACCGGATCGGGTCCATCGCGCCCGGGATGGAAGCGGACCTGATCGCGGTGTCGGGCGATCCGCTCACCGACATCACCTCGCTCCGCCGGGTCCGGTTCGTCATGAAGGGGGGACGGGTGCATCGCTACGATGCCGGTGACGGCGCCGCGGCTCCGTCCGGGGAATGGAAGACCTACGGTGGCGATCCCGGTGCAATGAAGTTTTCTCCGCTGGCACAGATCACCCGCGACAACGTGCACCTGCTCCAGAGCGCCTGGGAGTGGCGCACCGGGGAGCGGCCCGATTCCGCGACCGGTGCGCGCCCCGGTCTCTTCGAGGCCACCCCGCTCATGATTGGCGACACGCTGTTTCTCTCCACTCCCTACAATCAGGTCGTGGCGCTGAACGGCTCGACCGGGAGGGAGCTTTGGCGCTACGACCCGCGGGCCTATGACGCCGGGCAGCCCCCCAACGGCATGGGCTTCGTCCACCGGGGCGTGGCCGCATGGAGTGACGGCAAGAGCCGCCGGATCTTTCTCAATTCCCGCTGGCGGCTGATCGCGCTCGACGCCGCCACCGGAAAGCCGATTCCCTCCTTCGGCACCGGGGGGGAAATCGACCTCACCGCCGACCTGATCCATCCGGCCAACCGCCTCCACTACACCAACACTTCGCCGCCGCTGGTGTGGCGGGATCTGGTGATTCTGGGGAACGGCGTGGCCGACCGGCTCACCTATCAGGGCGATCCCCCCGGGGATGTCCAGGCGTTCGACGTGCGAACCGGAAAACGGATGTGGCGCTGGAGCCCCATCCCGCGCGAAGGCGAATACGGCGCCGAGACGTGGGAGGCCGGCGCGTGGCGACGCGTGGGTCACACCAACGTCTGGGCTCCATTCACCGTGGATAGCGCCCGCGGTCTGGTGTTTCTGCCGGTGAGCACGCCGAGCAACGACTACTACGGCGGCGCGCGCAAGGGAGACAACCTCTTCGCCGAATCGCTGGTTGCCCTGGACGCGCGCACCGGCCGGCGAGTGTGGCACTTCCAGACCGTGCACCACGGGCTTTGGGACTACGACCCTCCCGCGCCACCGCTGCTCGCCACCGTGCACAAGGGCGGCCGGCCGGTGGACCTGGTCGCCCTGCCGGGCAAGACCGGATTCCTCTATGTCTTCGACCGGGTGACCGGGAAACCGGTGTGGCCGATCGAGGAGCGCCCCGTCGGGGCGAGCGGCGTACCCGGTGAGCACGCCGCCCCTACCCAGCCGATTCCCACCTGGCCCAAGCCATTCAGCCGCCAGGGAATCACCGAAGCGGACCTCCTCGATTACACCCCCGAGCTCAAGGCGATGGCTCGAGCGGCCGTAGCGGGGTATCGACTGGGACCGCTCTTCACGCCGCCATCGCTGGAAGGCACGGTGGCTCTTCCCGGCGTGATCGGCGGGGCGGGCTGGGGCGGGGGAGCCTTCGACCCGCTGACCGGCATCTTCTACGTCAAGGCGAACAACTCGCCCGCGCTCATCAAGCTGGCCCGCCCGGTCCGCTCCGCAACCAACGACGCGGAGTATTCGATCGCGCCGGGCGCCACCCTCGGCATCAGTTCCTCTCCCGGCGACCGGGCCGAGCCCGAGGTCGAGGGCACCGTCCCCATCATCAAGCCGCCCTACGGAACCCTGACGGCGATCGATCTGGCCAGCGGAGCGCAGCGCTGGCAGGTGACGATGGGTGACTGGCCCCGGATCAGGAATCACCCTCTGTTCAAAGGGCTCGGCCTCCCGCCGGTCGGCGTGGTGGGCTCGCCGGGGCCGATCGTGACGGCCGGCGGGCTGGTGTTCGTTTCCGGCGGTGACGCCGTGCTCTACGCGTTCGACGCCGCCACCGGGCGCGATCTGTGGCACGGTGATCTTGGACTATACGGCTACGCCGTGCCGATGACCTACCGGACCCGGGACGGCCGGCAATTCGTGGTCATTGCCAGCGGAGGCAACGGCGAGGACGGCGTTCTCAAGGCCTACTCATTACCTTAAGGGCCCGATGCTGACCGCCGGCAAGAAAGCTCCCCCCTTCTCTCTCGTCTCCGACACCGGTGAGACGATCACGCTCGCGGGCCTCAAGGGAACAAAGATCGTCCTCTACTTCTACCCCAAAGACGACACCTCCGGGTGCACCGTCGAGGCCTGCGAGTTCCGGGACAATTGGCCCGCAGTCCGCAAGGCCGGCGCCGTCGTGCTGGGCGTTTCCCCGGACGGGGTCGGGTCACACGTCAAGTTCAAGATGAAGTTCGATCTCCCCTTCCCGCTCCTCGCCGATGAGGGTCATGCCACCGCGGAGCGCTACGGCGTGTGGGGGGAGAAATCGATGTACGGTCGCAAATATTTTGGCGTCAATCGCACCACCTTCGTGATCGACGAGGATGGGAAAATCTTGAAGGTCTTCGAAAAGGTCAAACCCCGGGGGCACGCGGCGGAAGTCCTCGCGGCGGTGCGATGAGGGTACGCTGCATCACGGCCGCAGCCGTCATTGCAAGCTGCGCCCACTCCGGCGGCGGACCCAGCACAGTGTTCCACCAGCCCGAACCGGGAGAGCGCCACCTCCGGAACATCCGCCAGCTCACTTTCGGCGGCAACAACGCCGAGTCGTATTTTTCCCGTTCCGGCAAGCAGCTGATCTTTCAGCGCCAGGAAAGGGTCGACGAGGGGTGCGATCAGGAGTATCTGATCAACATCGACGGCTCCGGGATGCGGCGCATCTCCAACGGGTGGGGCCGCACCACTTGCGGCTTTTTTTTCGACGGAGACCGGAGGGTCCTCTACTCCTCCACCTTCGCGCACGACAAGGCCTGCCCCCCCAGGCCGGACCGTTCGAAGGGTTACGTCTGGCCGCTCGGCAGTCTGGAGATCTACACCTCGAAGACCGACGGCTCGGATTTCCGGCCGCTCACCAGTAACGGGGCATACAACGCCGAAGCCACGGTCTCTCCCGACGGCAAGACCATCATCTTCACCAGCACCCGGGACGGGGACATCGATCTGTACACGATGAACCTCGAGGGTGGAGAGGTCCACCGGATCACCACCCGGGTCGGCTACGACGGTGGTGCGTTCTTTTCGCCCGACGGAACGAAAATCGTGTGGCGCGCCGCTTATCCGGCCACCGCCGCCGATACCGCCGACTACCTCCGCCTGCTCCGCAATCGCCTGGTGCGTCCCGCGCGGGTCGAGTTGTGGGTGGCCAACGCCGACGGGAGTGATGCGAAGCAGATCACCCACCTGGGCGGCGCCAATTTCGCCCCCTATTTTCACCCCGATGGCAAGCGCATCATCTTCTCCTCCAATTTCGAGAGCCCGAAGAGCGGCGCATTCGACCTGTTCCTGATCAACGTCGACGGCACCGGACTGGAAAAAGTCACCACCCACCCCGACTTCGACAGCTTTCCGATGTGGAGCCCCGACGGGAGGAAACTTGTCTGGGCGTCGAACCGTCATGGCAGGGAGAACGGGGAGACGGATATCTTTATTGCCGACTGGGTGGACTGACGGGGCGTGGGGAACGGTGAGCGGGTGAGGCTGTTCCCGCACCCGGCTCCCCGCTCACTAACACGGAGGTTGGCGGTACAATGAAATCATTCGGCCGTTGGTTGTGGGACTGGGCCAAGTCGATCGCGGTCGCGCTGGTCGTCTGGTTCTTCCTGCGGACCTTCCTGGTGGAAGCATTCCGGATCCCCTCGGGAAGCATGGAGAACACCCTGCTGGTCGGGGATTTCCTCTTCGTCAACAAGCTGCTCTACGGCGCCGAGGTGCCTCTCATTCACAAGCGACTCCCCGCGGTGAGAGAACCGCGCCGCGGCGAGATTCTGGTTTTCGATTCCGTCGAGGAAGAGGGCCTCAAGGTCGTCAAGCGCCTGATCGGGGTTCCGGGCGACACCCTTTCGATGCAGGACGGACGGCTCCATCGCAACGGCAAGCCGGTGAGCGAGCCCTGGGTCATCCGGACCGACCCCAATTCCAATGCCGATCCGACGCAGCGCGAGCAGATGCGCCGCTGGCAATCATCCCACCTGGTGCGGGGGGTGAGCCCCGACAGCTACCATCCCGACCTGAACAACTGGGGTCCCATCGTCGTGCCGCCCGATTCCTTCTTCATGATGGGCGACAACCGGGATGGCTCGTACGACGGCAGGTACTGGGGCTTCCTGCCGCGGGCTAACGTTCGGGGTCGGCCGCTGCTGGTGTACTACAGTTTTGACGGAAGTACCTACAAGCCGCTCCCCTTTTTCACGAACATTCGCTGGGGCCGGATCTTCACGGTGCCTCAATGACGCTAAGACGGTAAGACGCTATGACGCTAGGAAACTACTTAGCGTCTTAGCGTCTTAGCGTCATAGCGTCATAGCGTCTATTGTGATCCAGATCACACCTCCCAGCTCCCCTGTTTACCGGCATGGTATGTGCCCCTATCTTGGGTCCGAATCCTCCAAAGGAGGAGCCATGAAGCCGGTTCCGACGCTGTGCCTCGCGGCGTGGCTCGCAACGGCGGCGTGCGCCCAGCGCGTACAACCGCCGATGCCAGGCCCCGAAGATCTGGCCCCGCTCGATGCCCGCCGGGCAGCCCATCCCGACGACCCGCGCACGCTCGCCGAGGTGGGCGTTGCCTTTTACCGGGCCGGCGCGTATGCGCGGGCCCGGGAGGCACTCAGCGCGGCGCTTGCCCTGGAGCCGCGCGACTTCAGGTCGGCAGTGCATCTCGGCCTGGCCGATGAGGCGCTGGGGGACTACTCCGCCGCGTTGGCCGCGTATCGCGCTGCCGGGGCGCTCAAGATTTCTCGCGCCGAGCGGCGCACTGTGGAGGAACGGCTGGTTGCCCTCACCCACCAGCGGATGGCTCTGATGGCGCGCAGCGCCATCGCCCAGGAACGATCCCTGGCCGTGACGCCTCCGTCGCCGAATTCCATAGCGGTGCTCCCCTGGAGCTATGTCGGCACCAATTCCGACTTGAAGCCGCTCGAACGGGGACTGGCGCACCTCTTCCTGAGCGATCTTGCCAAGCTGTCGCGGTTCACTCTGCTGGAGCGGGAGCGCACCCAGGCTTTGATCGACGAGTTGGCGCTGGCTGCCTCGGCCCGCGTCGTTCCCGCCACGGCGGCACGCTCCGGCATGCTCCTCGGTGCGGAACAGGTGCTTTCCGGTGCGTTCCGCGATACCGACAACGGAACCATCCGACTGGATGCGAATGTGGTGCGCGCGAGCACGGCCGAGGTGCGGGCCACCGGCGCCGCTTCGGATCGACTGGAGCAGCTCTTCTCGATGGAAAAGACCGTGCTGTTCGAGCTGCTGGACCGCATGGCCGTTCCACTCACGCCGGCCGAGCGCCGCGCGCTCGCCGAGCGGCCCACCGCCGACATCCAGTCGTTTCTGGCGTTCAGCCGCGGACTGGATGCGGAAGACCGGGGAGACTTCCGTTCGGCGACAGCGTTCTTCGACCAGGCGGCAGTGCGGGATCCCGGGTTCGTCGCGGCCCGGGAGCGTGCCGGCCGGAGCGCCCGCCTCCGGGTTTCCAGCCGAGCGACGGCGGCACATCTCGCAGCGGTGGCCAACCGATCGGGCAAGAGCGTCCGGGGAGCACAGCTGGCCACCGCGCTCCAGAGCATCGCCCCGAGCATGTCGGGCCGGCTCAACCGGGCCCACCGGATAGCCGCAATCCGCTCCCGCCTCGCTGAAGCGCTCCGACAGGATGATGCGAGCCGGATCGGCCTCACCAGTCAGGGCACCACCGTCATCCCGCGCCCGTGAATCCTCCCCGCCCAGCCCGCC
>JAYUAL010000040.1:0-2617 GCA_043741355.1 Gemmatimonadales bacterium
GTGACCGGCAACCACGCCGTGCGCGCGTGGTTCCCGCCGCCCGACGAGCTGGCAGGGCTCTCGCTGCGCAAGACGCCCGAAGTAGATGGGGCATTCCGCGTGGTGGCCATCGGGGAGTTCGACCTTTCGGCCTGCGGCGGTACTCACGTCGCTTCCACTGGAGAGATCGGCCTCATCGAAGTCCTCAAGACGGAGCGCCTGAGGAAGGGTCTTCGAGTGGAATTCGTCTGCGGCGGGCGCGCCCAGGCCGACTACGCCCGGCAGCACGCGATTGTCCGGGACCTGAGCACCAGCCTGACTTGCGCGCCCGGCGAGGTGACGGAATCGGTGGCGCGGCTCCAGGGCGCCCTGGCCGATGCGCGGCGACAACTCACCGCGTTCCGGGAACGCGACCTGGAGCAGGAAGCGGCCCGACTGGTCGCGTCGGCGCGCCCGACGGGCTCCTTCCGGGTGGTGCGCGCGGCGTGGAGCGAGCGCCCGATCGACGAGGTGAAGAGCCTGGCGCTCCGAATCACCTCGGAGCCGGGCCTGATATCCCTTCTTGGCGTCGCGGGACCCCGGGCGCAGGTTCTCTTCGGCCGATCGGAGAACCTGGCTTTGGAGCTGAAGCCGGTGTTCGACCAGACGCTGGCAGCGCTGGGCGGCGGGAAGGGAGGCGGCACTCGCCTGCTCCAGGGGGCCGCCGGGGCCGCGAACCTGGAAGCGCTCGCGGGCGCGCTCGAGGCCGCCGAAGCCGCGCTCGATGGGAGTACCGGATGAACAGCGGGCCGCGCAGGGCCGCGGCAGCCGCCGCGCTCGCCGCCATGGTTACCGCCGCAGCACTGGCACTCGACCCCTGGGTGTGGCGCCACATCGAGCACCCCGGCATCTATGAAAAGGACTGGGGCCGACTGCTCCGGGTATTCGGCAGCCTGTACCTCTGGTTTCCGCTCGCCCTCGCCGTGTGGCTGGAACGCAGAAGCTGGGAGCCGCGCGACGCGGCGCGGGCCTGGCTCCTGTTCTGGGGACCTGCGGTGTCCGGAGGCGTGGCGGAACTGCTCAAGATGCTGTTCCGTAGGGAGCGGCCCGGTCTGCACGAAGGGGCGTCGGTCTTCCGGGCATTTTCCGACCGGCCTTTCAGCACCACCGACCTGGGAATGCCCAGCAGTCATGCCATGGTCGCATTCGGGGGAGCGGTGCTGCTGTCGCGGCGGTTCCCCCGCGCCGCGCCGGTCCTGTACGCGCTCGCCGCCGGCTGCGCCACCACCCGGGTGCTGGCCCGGGCCCACTTTGCCAGCGATGTGGTCGTCGGCGCGCTAGCCGGGTGGGCAGTGGGCGCGTTGCTCTGGAGCCGCTTCGGGGCGGACCGGTCTCCCAAACCTCTCTGAGATTCCATGCGCTTTCCATTCGTATTTAGCGCGCTCCTGCTTTCAGCCTGCACTCCGGGACAGCCGCCGGTCCGGCCCGAGGACTTGAAGGGCCCGCGACTGGTCAACGCCAAACCGCTCCCGGCGCTTCAACTCCAGCGTGCGCCAGGCCGACCCTTCGACCTGGCGTCCGAATCGCGCGGCAAGCTCACCTTCCTCTTTTTCGGTTACACCAACTGTCCCGATGTGTGCCCGCTCCACATGGCGAATCTTGCGGCCGCCCTCAAGAGTCTGCCTGAGAAGATCCGGCGCGAGGTGCTGGTGGTCTTCGTGACGACCGACCCGGAGCGCGACACGCCGGAGCGGCTGGGCGCCTGGCTCGCACAGTTTGATTCCAGCTTCGTGGGCGTGAGCGGCAACGCCGCCTCGCTGGAGGCGGCGCAGCGGAACCTCGGGATGCCCACCGCCACCCGGGACAGTGCGGCGCCCGACTCCGGAGGCTACACCATCTCCCACGGCGCCCATCTCTGGGCCTTTACCCCCGACGATTCCGCCCACGTGGTTTATCCGATGGGTATCCAGCGGAACGATCTGGCGTCCGATATCCCCAAACTGTTGCGCCTCTGGCCTGAGCATTGAGACCCGGTCCCCCCGATTATCTTCGGTCCATGACGAAAACCCTTCACTACGCAGCCCTCGGGACCCTCGCGCTGCTGGGCACCGGCGCCGCGTTCCACAATCACCTGGTCAAGAGCAGCCCGTCCGCCGGTGAATCGCTGAAGACTTCCCCGCCGGAGGTCCGGCTCTGGTTTAACGAGCGCCCGGAAATCCCCTTTACCAGCGTGACCCTGCTCACCGCCGACAGCACCAAAATCATCACCATCAAAGCCACCAAGACCGAAGATTCCATGGCCGTGGCGGCGCCGCTGGCCACCCCGCTCATGCCGGGATCCTATCTGGTAACCTGGCGGACGGCGGGCAGCGACGGGCACGCGATCCGGGGCACCTATCGGTTCACCATAGCTCCGTGACCGAGCCGTACACCCGGTTCGATGCGGCGTACGCAGCCGCTCGGTGGGGTTGGTATCTCTCGGTGTTTCTGCTCCTGGGCGCGGGTGGCTACGCGCCCTTTCTTTTTGGGCGAAGGACGGCCCTCGAGGCCACCGATCCGGACGTCGCCAGTGCGTTGTCCGGGCGGGCGGCCTGGATCGGACTCCTCGCGGCGATAGCGCTTCTCTTCTTCACGGCGCTCCGGCTTTACCTCCAGGCAA
>JAYUAL010000041.1:0-2614 GCA_043741355.1 Gemmatimonadales bacterium
GCGGCACTTCGCCCTTGACGCGCGAGCCGCGACATCGAATGTTACGGGAGACCCCAACGACGGCGGAGGATGACGTGGCCGAAGCGCGCATCTTCACCCTCGAAGAGGCGGAGCGGACTCTTCCGCTCCTGCGCCGCATCCTCACCGATCTCCGAACCGAATACCGCGTCTGGCAGGAAGCCCTGGGAGATTACGAACTCCTCACCGGCGGCGCTCGGGCGGAACAGGGAGAAACCGAGGAGCTGCTGGCCGCGCGGCGCGCGGTCACCGATTCCGCCGACCGGATCAGTGCCTATCTCGGAGAGATCGAGGCGATTGGCTGTCTCTTCAAGGGATTCGATGCCGGCCTGGTGGATTTCTACACCCTGCGGGAAGACCGGCTGGTGTTTCTCTGCTGGCGGGTCGACGAGGATCGCATCACTCACTGGCACGATGTCGAAGCCGGCTACGCGGGGCGGCAGCCGGTCGACGCGACCTTCCTGACCACTACACTCTATTGAGACACTTCTGGCTGGGTGCCCATGTCATTGGATTCGTGATGTGGATGGGTGGCGGCCTGGCCGCGATGACGGTGGGCATCGCCATGCGGCGGGGACCCCGGGAAGAACTGCCGGCGCTGATCGGGGTGCAGGCCCGGCTGCACACTACGCTGATTCTGCCGGGCTGTGTTCTGGTGGTGGTGTCGGGACTCCTGCTCACACTCAAGCTGTACGGCAGCGCTACCAGCGTGAACGGTTTTCCCGTCCAGCTCATGGTCATGCAAGGCGCCGGCCTTCTCGCCGCGGTCATCGTGCTGGTGGTGAGCTTCCCGACCATCGGCCGCCTCTCGCGGCTCGATCCCGCCGGGCAACACGCGCCGCTCTTTGAGGCGCTCAACCGGAAAATGGCAATGGCAGGGTCACTGACTGGGGCGCTGGCGTTCGCAGCGTTGATTGGCGGAGTGCTCTTGCGGTAACCGGGGAGCGGGAACTGCCCCCTCAACCCAGCTTTCTCTTGCCGCGTCCCGCTTCCCGCTCCCCGTTTTGCAGACCTCCACAACCGGACATTGGTGACATCGCGCTACGCGGGCGGTACAGACCATCGCTCCCAGCTCCATGATCGCCTGGTTGAAGGCCCACGCGCTCTTGCCGGCTTTGGGCTGAATCACCGCCGCCGTCTCCCATAAGCGTCTCTCCCCCTTGGCGTTTCTGCCGGCCCTGGGATGAAACGCACGCCGGAGCACTCGCGCCACGTTGGTGTCCACCGCCGGCTCGGCCCGCTCAAAGGCGAAGCTCGCCACCGCCCCCGCGGTGTAGCGGCCCACGCCGGGCAAACGGCGCAGGGCGGCCACATCCTCCGGAATCTTCCCTTCATGTGACGTCATCACCTCCTGCGCCAGCCGGTGCAGATTGGCGGCTCGACGATAGTATCCCAACCCGTCCCACTGCTCGCGCACCCGTGTCGGAGTTGCCCGGGCCAGCGTCTCCACGTCGGGAAACTCCGACAAAAAGCGGGTGTAGTACCCCTCGACGCGGGATACCTGGGTCTGCTGCAGCATCACCTCGGAGACCAGGACATGATACGGGTTGCGAGTATTGCGCCAGGGAAGATCGCGGCCGTAACGCCGGAACCAGGCGATCAGCCTGCGCCGGAAGAGCCGTCTCTCGGCCGCCGCGCGCGGGGTGGACTTCGGGGGCATACCGGACCAAGATAAGTCATGGCGTCTGCCGTTCTCCGACTCCCCCGATTCCTCGGCCGGCTCACGCTGGCCTTTCTGGCGCACTTCGGCAGGATCAGCCTCCTGATGGCCGAGCTGGTGCGGGGGCTGACCGAGGTACGAATCTGGGTGCCGCGCATGTTCACCGAGGCGGCCACCGTGGGCTTGGGCTCCCTGCCCATTGTCATAGTCATCTCCGCGTTCGCCGGGACCGTCACCGCGCTCCAGGCCGGTTATCAGTGGCAGACCAGTCTTCCGGTATCGGTGCTGGGCACCCTGATCACCAACACCATCGTCCTGGAGCTGGGGCCGGTGCTCATAGGGCTGGTGCTGGCGGGCCGGATCGGGGCACGCTACGCCGCCGAGCTCGGCACCATGCGGGTCACCGAGCAGATCGACGCGCTGGAATCACTGGGGCGCTCGCCGGCCTCCCACCTGATCATCCCGCGAGTGCTCGCTTCCACGTTGATGCTCCCGATTCTGGTGATCATCGCCGACGTCATCGGGGTAGCGGCGGGGTGGTACTTCGTGAAGCAGGTGTTGCCGGTCACCAATGAAGACTTTGCCTACGGGGCACGGGCCTACTGGCGGCCGTTCGATGCGTATTATTCGGTGATCAAGGCGATGTGTTTTGGCCTCGCCATCGGGCTCCTGTCCTGCTACATGGGATTCAACACCCAGCAGGGTGCCGAGGGGGTGGGGAAATCCACCACGGCCGCGATCGTCACCAGCTCGGTGGTGATCCTGCTCCTCAATACTCTCCTGGCCAAGATCCTGCTCAACCCATGATCGAGCTCAAGGGGGTCCGGAAGCGGTTCGGCGAGCAGGTGGTTCTCGACGGGGTCGACTTCGTGGTCCGCGAAGGGGAGACGATGGCGCTGCTGGGGCCATCGGGCACCGGCAAGAGCGTTCTGCTCA
>JAYUAL010000042.1:0-2613 GCA_043741355.1 Gemmatimonadales bacterium
GGCGTCCCGACGGAGTCTTTGGCCCGCCGGCCCTCCGCCAGCCAGACGCTGTTTCCGCCCGGCAGCGCCAGCACCAGCGTGTCGGCGAGCGCCGGGCTCTGGTCTACCTCGGGCACCGCCCCGGGCGCGGGCTCCCCGCGGGCACCGCACCCAGCCAGGAACAGCACGGCGCCGAGGACGAGCCGCGGATTGGTCGAGGTCATTTCGTCGGTTCGGGAGGTTCACCCTCGAGAGCGATCAGCGGAGTGCCGTCGGGAGCCACTTCCAGGGTCTTCTGGAGCCGGGGGCTCTTCCTCAGGAAATGGAGCCAGCCCCAGGCCCCGGCCAGCGCCGTAGCGGCGGCGCATCCCACCGTCACCCCGAACGTGGTCATGGGGTTCTCGGCGCTCCCGGCAAGGAACGCTCCGATCGAGGCTCCCACAAACGACGCAGCCCACGCCACCAGCGGCGTGAGCAGCCACCCCAGAATCCGGAAGAGCGCGTGGACCACCGGCGCGGCCTATCGGCGCGAAACGCCGAACGAGCTGATCAGCGTATAGAGCGCCAGCGCCGGGAGCACGGCGACGGCAAAGCTGCCGAGGTTCCATCCGGCATTGGGCACGCCGATCAACACGGCGATCGCGAGGACAACCAGCCCGAGCCCGATCGTGCCGATGACCAGCGCGACGGGGCTCGCCGAGCCGGATTTGGCCGCCTGGTGCGCCTGGATCCACGCACCCATCCAGGTGACGTAGGTGCACACCATCCACCAGACCGGATGGTACCACCAGTTGCTGCCGCCGCCGATTTCGAGCCAGCGGTTGGTGTAGAGATGAAGCGGCTGGAAGAGCGCGACGTCCACCACCAGGAATACGAACACCGAGGCGAGCCCGATGCCCGCGGCGCCGGCGATGCCCTCGATGGTCCGGGCCCGGGTCCATTGCCCCGGCAGGACGATGAGCGCCGCGATGCCGATTACCAGGATGATCCCGCACACCACCAGCTCGATCGGGCCTTCGAGGCGTACCTGCAGAATCGCGAAGATGGCCACGAGCACCGAATAGAGCAGCCCCAGCCGTACCCCGCCCCGAATGACGTGAGGGAGGTCGGTCTGATCGCGGGAGGCGTCCATCGAAAGCGCCGACGTCATGGCAGCTCCAGGGCGTGCGGGTGATCCGAAAGGTAGCCCGCCCCCATGGGGTGGGCCAAGACCGTAGACCTCATCGCGCCCAGGCGAACAGAACCGCCATGTCGGTGATGGCCCATGCGGCCAGCGCCCGGTGCATTCCCCCTTGGTGGGCGCTAGCATCGAGATCAGCACGGCGGCGCCACCAGGGGAGCAACACCATGCTCCACGCCCCGGCGGCGGCGGCGAGCGCCGCCCAGCGGGACAGGCCGTTCATTCCGCCGCCCCAGCCGCTGGCGGCGCCGGCGCCGCCGAACAGGATGAAGGCGAGCACGGCCGTCAGGATCGACAGGAGCAGGCTTCGATCGAGCCCCAGCACCGAGGCGAGGGTACGGTCTCCCCGGCGACGATCCTCCTCGAGCTGGTAGATTTGGGTCAGCGGATAGAGCGCACCGAACAGCAGCGCGAAAGAAACGAGAACCATCCGGCCCGGCCCCGCGACCTCGCGACCGGTCAGCGCCCAGCCGGCGTAAGGCGTGAGTAGTCCGAACCCCGCCATATTGACCAGCCAGTCCAGGCCAGGAATGGCCTTGAGGCGGATCGGCGGGACCGAGTAGAGTACCGACATCACCGCGCAGAGCCCGTAGGCGTAGGCGAAGGGCCTCGGCAGCTTGAGCGCCACCAGCATTCCGAGCACGATCAGTCCCAACCCGAACAGCGCCAGCCCGCGCGGCGGCGGCGGGGGACGCTTGAGGTACGCCACATCCCCTTCGTCGCGATCGAAGGCGGAGTTGAGCGCCAGGGTGCCGCCGTTGAGTCCCACTACGAACGCCAGCGCCCCGTACAGCAGCGGCATCCCGCCGTACCCCGAAACCAGCCCCACCAGCCCGAGGCTCAGCGCGCTGCCGGTGAGCAGGTGCACGAACATGATCGGCCACTCCGCGGGGCGGAGGTGCAGCAGGTAGTCGAAGCCCCGGCCGAGGCGCCGGTATCCCCACGCGCGTCGATCGCTCACGCCTGCCCCGCCAACTGCACCGGCGCCATGATCTCGGAGATTTTCCCCTGGGCGCCTCGCACCCGGAGCCGTCCGTGCGCGGTAATTCCCTCGGCGATACCCGGTTCGGGCAGCGAGATCGCGCGGCCCCGAAGCCAGTCGCGGGATTCGAACGCCGCCACTTCTTCGGCCGAGAGCGGCGCGGCATCGCGCGTCGCCTCCGCAACCGCGCGGACGACCGGTGCGGCGAGGGATGCCGCGTCGGCGCTCGCGCCCACATCGGCGAGCCGCGTCGCGGTGGGGCCAAGCTCACGGGGAATCTCGTTCTGCAGGTTGATCCCGACGCCGACCACCATCCAGCCCATCACATCGCCCTGCCACCTCGCCTCGGCGAGGATGCCGCCCAGTTTCTTGTCCCCAAGGTAGAGGTCGTTGGGCCACTTGAGGGTGACCCGATGCGGGGGTGAGAGGAGCCGTTCGAGCAGCACCGCCAGCGCGAGACCGACCCGGAGTC
>JAYUAL010000043.1:0-2609 GCA_043741355.1 Gemmatimonadales bacterium
GATCAGCGTCGACACCAAGAAGAAGGAGCTGGTCGGCGACTTCAAGGCAGTCGGGCGCGAGCTTCGCCCGAAGGGCCAGCCGATCCCGGTACGCGTCCATGACTTCAAGGACCCGCTGCTCGGCAAGGCAATCCCCTACGGCATCTACGACCTCGCCGACGACACCGGCTGGGTGAGCGTCGGGGTCGACAACGACACCGCCCAGTTCGCCGTCGCGAGCATCCGCTCATGGTGGGAGCACCTGGGATCCAAGCGCTACCCGCACGCCAGTCAGCTCACGCTGACCGCCGATTGCGGCGGCTCCAACGGCAATCGCACCCGGCTCTGGAAGACCGAGCTTCAGGGGCTGGCCGACGAGACCGGGCTCGCAATCCGCGTCTGCCACTTCCCGCCCGGAACGTCGAAGTGGAACACGATCGAGCACCGCCTGTTGAGCTTCATCACCAAGAACTGGCGCGGCAAGCCACTCACGAGCCTCCAGGCCATCGTCAGCCTAATCGGCGCGACGACGACGCGCACCGGCCTCGACGTCTACGCCCGCCTCGACGACGACGCCTACCCCAAAGGCATCCACGTCACCGACCAGCAACTCACCGCCGTCCGCCTCACCGGCGACGCCTTCCACCCGAAATGGAACTACACCATCAACCCGTCAGTAATAAACGCGTGAACCCTAAGTGCTCACGGCCGTAAATACGCTCACGATCGCCGGGAAGGAGTAGCAGCGTCGCGCTCCTGGCAGTACCGCTCCTGGGTCTTTCCCACCGACCCCGCCTTCCCTCGAGGACTGGGACTTCAGGAACGGGTTCCAGGATCACTGCCTTGACTCGCGATCGCCCCTCCCAGTAGCTTGGGCCCTCGGGTTATCGGCTGCGAAATTCCTCTGCTGACGAACGGCAGCGCGCCGTTCGCTCTCGGCTTGGGGGCGTCGCGGTCCGAAAGGAGGAGTGAGATGAGGCGAGCGACGAAGCGCGTGCTGCTCGCGCTGCTGGTGCCGGTGGCAATCGCTGCGGTTCCGCTGAGCGGGGCATCCGCCGGTAACCGCGGCCCGACGAGCGCGACCGTGGCAGCGGTCGGCGGGTTCGAGGTCGAAATCAACGACTCGTTCACGAACACGTTCAGGTTTGAGCGTGACACGGTCAAGATCCGGTCCGATGGCACGGTGACGTGGAAGAACCAGACCGGGTTCGGCGAGGCCCACACGATCACGATCGCGACCGAGGCCTCCCTGCCGAGCACGATCGACGAGATCTTCAACTGTGGCGCGCCCGGCACCGCCTGCGAGCCAGCGTCCGGCCACGTCGACGCGAACTTCAACCCGATCCCGGGGAAGGAGGTGCTGAATGCGGGGCCGCTAGGGCTCGACGAAGTCGGTGACTCCCTGCTGCTTGCGCCTGGCGGCGAGATCTCGGCCGTGGTGAGTGCCCCGGCGGGAACCGAGCTCCACTACCTCTGCGCCATCCACCCCTGGATGCAAGGCAAGATCAAGGTCAAAGGCTGAACCACAGCGCGGCTCGCCCGAGGCGCGGCGGGCGGGCCGCTTCCATATTCAGCTTTCAGATGGCCTGTTCGACGCCGCCGCTCGACGCAGGTGGTGGTCGTGCGCTTCGATCTGTTCCGAGACCTAGACCGGCTTGGTGACCGCCTCAGTTCGAGGACATGAGTGATCCTCGTGCCCTGCCGCACCTCCCTGACAAGCACCGCCCGGATCGCCTCCGCAAGCTCACCGGGCTCTCGCCGCTCCCCGCCGCCACGCGCCTCACGCAACGCCGCCCGAACCGCCGCCTGCTTGACCGCCGGAACAACAACACCGCGATGCTCAGCCTCAAGCCGCTCCGCCCGCTCAACAGGTCCAAGGCCCGCGACCTCCCCATGAAGCTCCCAGCGACGCCGGAGAAGCTCGGGGAAGCTACGCGCATCCCCATACGGGGGCTCCTCGATCAGAATCCGGTTCACCCCCACTGGGCACAGGTGGCAGACGATATGCGCGCCCGACAACGCCGTCGAACGGCCATACGTCACTAGCGCCAACCCAGCTGAGGACGGCTGGCTGTAGATCCGCCGCCGCGACAACCGCCCGATCCCATGCGCCTCAGCGAAATGCCGGCGGATCGCCTCCACATGCCGCCGCGGCGGCCGCGCCCGCTGGGCAAACAGATCCACGCGGTAACGACGCGCCCCCTCCGGGCACAACCGGCAGATAAACCACGCGGGGCTCGCCTCCGACTCCGGCACGAAGGTCACCACCGTCGCCTCCGCCACCCGCCCCCGCCGCTCCACGGCAACCTCCCCCACCCCAACCGCCCGCCCGTGACGGGCGCCCACATGGACGCGGATCGCCGCCAACACCTCAGGGTCAAGGTACGCACGCGCCATCATCTTTCTCCCACAGACTAAGGGCCGCCCCGGAAGGACACGGGGCTGGCGCCCGGGCGCCCACCCCCCAAACCCCCTGGATATCCGGGGGGATGTGAGGTATGTATGTGCCATATGTCACGCCACCAACCCCCACCCCCATCCCCACCGGCTTCCGCCGCCGCTACCCACTCGAACTCACACCCCACGAATACCGAGCCACTCGTCCGGCCCCTCGTCGCGTGCTGATCGCA
>JAYUAL010000044.1:0-2607 GCA_043741355.1 Gemmatimonadales bacterium
TGGGCGCTCGGCCTTGCCGCGGTGGGCATCGTGGCGGCCATCGTCGCCGGCGCCCTGCTGCTCCGCCGGCCCTCCCCAGCGCCGGCCGTCACCATCGGCCGCACGACGCAGGTAACCCGCGAGCCGGGTCTGGAGGTCGATCCGGCGCTCTCGCCCGACGGGACCTCACTGGCCTATGCCGCCGGGCCCACCAACGCGATGCAGATCTACGTCCGCCAGATCAGCGGCGGCCGCCCGGTCGTGCTTACCGCCGACAGCAGCGACAATTTCCGCTGGCCCCGCTGGTCTCCCGACGGCACCCAGATCGCGTACCAGTCCAATGACGGGATCTACATCGTGCCCGCGCTCGGCGGCGCGCCGCGGAGGGTTACCCGGATCGACCCGGCCAGGCTGCGTTTCGGCGTGGGGTGGGGATCACCGGTTGCCGGGTTCGACTGGTCGCCCGACGGCACCCGGATTCTCTGGACCCTCGGCAACAACGGAGACGGCATCACCGTGAAGACGCTGGCCAGCGGCGACACGGTGCATCTCGCTGCGCCGGGTTCGGCCTTTGCGCCGGCCTGGTCTCCCGACGGCCGCACGGTCGCGGTGGCGGTCGGGAACCCCGCGTTCACCTTCGGGTCTGGGTACTTTGGAAACGCGGGCGCCACCGCGATCTGGGTGATTCCCCTCGACGGCTCCGCCCCGATCAGAATCACTCCTGACAGCGCGCTGAACGTGTCACCCCAGTGGTCGCCCGACGGACGCGCCCTCTTCTGGGTGTCCGACCGCGACGGTAGCCGAGACGTCTATCAGCAGCAGCTGGATGCCCGCGGCGCCGTGGGCCTGCCGCGCCGGCTTACCACCGGTACCGACGCGCACGGACTGAGCGTCAGCCGCGAGAGCGGCCGGATAGCCTATTCGCGGTTGAGTGCCTGGGATGCCATCTGGTCGATTCCGGTGCCGGCTCGCGGGCCGGTGTCCATCCGGGGCGCGACCCGCATCAGCACGGGGAACGAGACCATCGAAGACGTGGACGTATCGCCCGACGGGCACTGGCTGGTGTTCGACTCCGACCGCGGCGGCAACCCGGATCTCTATGTGATGCCGGCGGCCGGGGGCGAGGCGCGCCAGATCACCACTGATCCGGCCGGTGACTTCAGCGGCGACTGGTCGCCCGATGGGCGGCGGATCGTGTTTCATTCGCGCCGGGGCGGGAACCGCGACATCTACACGGTCGAGGCCGACGGGACCGGGTTGCGCCAGTGGACGTCCGGCAGTGACGAGGAGCTCGATCCCGACTGGGCCCCGGATGGCAGTACGGTCCTGTTCGAGCAGTTTGGCGGAGCGATACACGGGTTCGGTATCCTCCCTCTTTCGGATACGACGCGTCGCGAGCTCATCCCGGCGGTGAGCGGAGACTTCGCGCACTGGTCTTCCGACGGGAAGGCCTTCGTCTATCACAGTCACGACGGACTTCGGGTGCGCAACGTATCCAGTGGGGCCGAGGCCCTCGTGGTGTCCAAGGCGGCCGATGGGGCCGAGGCGTACTACGCGGCGTGGTCGCCGGACGGGAGCCGGATCTACTACCTGGCGCGCTCTATAGCCGGCTGGACGATCCGGTCGGTCGCGCCCACCGGTGGTGCCCCCACCGTCCTGGTGGACTTCGACGACCCGACCCGGCAGCAGACCAAGTACGGCTTCTGCACCGACGGGAAGAAATTCTACTTGACGATCGGATCTCCCGAGAGCGACGTCTTCGTCGCGGAGGCAGGGTGGCCGTGAGTGCGCCCGCGAGGCTCGTCGCGGCGCTGTCCGACCGCTACCGGATCGAGCGCGAGCTGGGCGCGGGCGGCATGGCGACCGTCTTCCTGGCCCACGACCTCCGTCACGAGCGCGATGTCGCCATCAAGGTGCTGCACCCGGAGCTGGCGGCGGCGCTGGGCGGCGAGCGGTTCCTCTCCGAAATCAAGACCACTGCGAGGCTCCAGCACCCGCACATCCTTCCGTTACTCGACAGCGGGTCGGCCGACGGCTTCCTCTTCTACGTCATGCCGTACGTCTCCGGTGAGACGCTGCGGGCTCGGTTGGAACGGGAGCGCCAGCTCCCCGTGGACGACGCGGTGCGCATCGCGCGCGAGGTGGCCGACGCGCTCGGCGCGGCGCATGCGCTGGGGATCGTACACCGGGACATCAAGCCCGAGAACATTCTGCTCCAGGGCGGCCACGCTCTGGTCGCCGACTTCGGCATCGCGCTCGCGGTCCAGTCCGCGGGCGGGCAGCGGATGACCCAGACCGGACTCTCGCTCGGCACGCCCCAGTACATGAGCCCGGAGCAGGCGATGGGAGAGCGCGTCATTGACGCGCGTGCCGACATCTACGCGCTGGGCGTGGTCACATACGAGATGCTCGCGGGAGAGCCGCCCTTCACCGGGCCCACCGTGCAGGCGATCGTGGCGCGGGTGATGAGCGAGCAGCCTCGCGCGCTGGCGGTCCAGCGCCGGTCGGTACCGGCCGGGGTCGAGCAGGCAGTGATGCGCGCCCTGGAGAAGCTGCCCGCCGACCGGTGGGGGAGTGCGACGGAGTTTGTCGCGGCGCTGGAGGACTGGAAGAGGGGAGGTCGGGATG
>JAYUAL010000045.1:0-6184 GCA_043741355.1 Gemmatimonadales bacterium
CACGGCGCCACCGCCCTGATGGATCTGAGCGACGGTCTCGGCGGGGATGCCGAGCATCTCGCCGTCGCTTCGGGGTTGGCGCTCCACGTGGAGCTTAGAGATCTGCCGTTGCATCCTGCCGCCCGCGCGGAGGCGGAGCGGGTCGGACAGCGGCCGGCGATCTTCGCGGCGTGGGGCGGCGAGGACTACGAGCTGATCGCCGCGATGCCGCCGGATTTCCCCGGCACCAGCGAATTCAGCCTCACCCGGATCGGGGAGTTCGCACCAGGAAGCGGGGTCTCGTTTACGCTCGACGGCCGGCCGGTCCAGTCGGGCGGCTACGATCACTTCGCATGATCGGCTTCCTGCGGTACGTCGGGTCTTTCATCCTCTACATGTCGTGGTATGGCGGAAAGGTGCTGCTCTCGGCGCTGACCGGCGTGAAGCAGCGGCCCGGTGGCGTGTACGACACCGGAGCCCGCCGCTGGGCCCAGGGCATGCTTCGCGGCACCGGCATCACCGTCCAGGTGGAAGGCCGCGGGCGGCTCCTGACCCCGGAGCCGAAGGTCTTCATCTCGAACCACGCCTCCTTCGTGGACATCTGGGCCATCCTGGCGGAATTCCCCGGCACCATCCGGTTCGTATATAAGAAGGGAATGGACTGGATTCCGTTGATGGGCCAGGCCATGCGCGCGGCCCGCCACATCCCGATCGACCGGGCGAAGCTTTCCGCGGCCTTCGCCGCCTACGACGAGGCGGCCAAGTTCGTCCGGGACGAAGGCAGCTCCGCGGTGGTGTTTGCCGAAGGCACCCGGTCGCGCGACGGCCGGCTCAAGGCGTTCAAGAAGGGGCCGTTCGTATTGGCCATTGCGGCGGGGGCGCCGGTGGTGCCGGTGTTCTGCGAGAACACCTACGAGCTGATGCCGCGGGGAAGCTGGAGCCCGAAACCGGGCACCGTCATCTTGAGGATCGGTGAGCCCATTCCGACCGTGGGCCTGGACTACGAAGCGCGGGATGGGCTGGCGCGACAAGCCCGCGCTGCGCTGCTCCGGATGGGAGCCCGCGAGTGAGGCGGGAATCCGCGAGCCGGGAATCCGGGGATCACGGAGTTACCTTTCCCGCGCCGATCGCTTTCCTAGCGGCCGTTCCCGGATTCTCTGATTCCCTGATTCCCTGATCCCCTGATCCTATGTCCACTATCATCGAAGTGCACGGGCGCGAAATCCTCGACAGCCGGGGCAACCCCACGGTGGAGGCGGATGTCGTGCTCGCGAGCGGCGCGCGGGGCCGGGCGGCGGTACCGAGCGGGGCGTCCACCGGCGAGCATGAGGCGGCGGAGCTGCGCGACGGGGATCCCAAGCGCTATCTCGGCAAGGGTGTCACCGAGGCGGTGCGCAACGTCAATGAGGTGCTGGGCCCGCGGCTCGAGGGGCTGGACGCCTCCGACCAGATCAGCGTCGACGCGGAGCTGATGGATGCGGACGGCACATCCAACAAGGCTAAGCTGGGGGCCAACGCGATCCTGGCCGTGTCGCTCGCTTCGGCTCGCGCGGCGGCGGACGAGGTGGGTCTGCCGCTCTACCGCTATCTCGGTGGCCCGATGGCGCGGGTGATGCCGGTTCCCATGATGAACATCCTGAACGGCGGCGCCCACGCCAGCAACAACATGGACGCGCAGGAATTTATGGTGGTCCCGATCGGCACCGACAACTTTCCCGATGCGCTGCGGATGGGCGTCGAGGTGTTCCACAGCCTGAAGAAGGTGCTGACCAAGATGGGGCTGTCCACCGCGGTGGGCGACGAGGGCGGTTTTGCGCCGATGCTTCCGTCCAACGAGGCGGCTCTCGACGTGATCATGCAGGCCATCGAGGCGGCGGGGTACCAGCCGGGGCAGGACATCGCCATCGCGCTGGATCCGGCGGCCTCGGAGTTCTACGAAGCCGGCACGTATGTCCTCAAGAAGGGAGACAAGAGCCGGCGCAGCGCCGCCGACATGGTGGATCTCTACGCCGAGTGGATCGACCGGTACCCCATCGTGTCGATCGAGGACGGGCTGGCCGAGGATGACTGGGAAGGCTGGGCGCTGCTCACCGAGAAATTGCAGGACCGGGTCCAGCTGGTGGGAGACGACCTCTTCGTGACCAACGTGGACCGGCTCTCGAAGGGCATCGAGCAGAACGTGGCCAACGCCGTGCTGGTCAAGGTCAACCAGATCGGCACCCTCACCGAGACGCTGCAGTGCATCGAGCTGGCCAAGGGGAGCATGTACGGTGTCGTGATCTCGCACCGGAGTGGAGAAACCGAGGACACCTTCATCGCGGACCTGGCCGTGGCCACCAATGCCGGACAGATCAAGACCGGCAGCGCCTCGCGAAGCGACCGGACGGCCAAGTACAACCAGCTGCTCCGGATCGCCGAGGAGCTCGACTCGGTGGCTCACTATCCGGGCCGGGACATGTATCACCTGTGACCCGGAAACGGTGGCTGGTTCTGCTGCTGGTGCTGGCCGCGCTGGGCTTCGCGGTGCAGGCGGGAGAATACAGTACGCCGCAGTGGCTCTCGCTCCGGGGCAGGGAACGGGAGATGCTCGCCGAGGTTGCGGCGCTCGCCCGCGAAGTGGACAGCCTCTCCCGATACAGGAAGCTGGTGGAGACGGACCCGATCACCCAGGAGCGGGTCGCGCGGGAGCAATACGGGATGCTCCGGGCGGGGGAAATCGAGTTTACGGTCGTGCCGCCGGAGGAGAAGTAGGGCCCCGGTGACATCGGGCCGCGCTGGCGCTATTTTGACCGATTCCGGCAGGGTAGCTCAGCTGGTTAGAGCACGGCACTCATAATGCCGGGGTCGCGGGTTCGAGTCCCGCCCCTGCTATCATCGTATCCCTCGCGCTCATAGGCAGTTGAAGGCGTTTCCGCGCCGAGAACGTCGCTCGGCGTTTCCTGCCCGGTACCATGAGCGGTACCAAAAGCGCCGAGTTTTTCGGCTTGGAGCTGGCTCACCTTCTCCCTCCAGTAATCCCACTCCGCCGCCCGGGGTACGAACCGCCCGTACACCTTGAGCGCCATCGTGGCGTCCCGGTGGCCGAGCTGGCGGCTCACCATTTCCACCGGCACCCCGGCCCGAAGATGCTCCACCGCCCAATGGTGGCGGGCATCGTGCAGCCGGTAGCCGTCCAGGCCGAGCGCCCGGCACCGTTCGCGGTGGGTGTCCCCGGCTTCCTACCGATCTACCCCACGAAATAGCCGCTCCCCCGGCGTAAGGGTCTCCAAATAGGCTTGGATGAAGGGCCAGGCCCACGGCGCAATATAGGCAATCCGGTCACGGGTCCAGGCTTTCGTTCCCCGCGCCCGCACGGCTTGGCGTGCATGGTCCACGTCCGACTCGATGAGGCTCAGGATCGCGGAGATTTCAAGTCCCCCACCGTAGGCCAGCGCGAAGATGCATGGGCGTAGCCGTATGGCCGATGATCGAGCTGGAGGCCGACGATGCGCTCGCTTCCGCCGCTCACATCGCGGCTGGCGATGAGAGAGTGCAAACGGTGTGCATCTGGACGCCGGACAAGGATCTCGCGCAATGCGTCGTGGGCGATCGTGTCGTGCAGATGGATCGGAGGAGCGGCAATATCCGCAATGCGGACGGCGTGCGCGCCAAGTGCGGCGTCGTTCCAGCGCACATTCCGGACTACCTTGCCTTGGTGGGTGATGCTGCCGACGGATATCCGGGACTGGCTGGCTATGGGCCCAAGACGGCCGCACGACTCATTAATCAGTTCGGATCGCACGAACAATTCCCTCCGGAACTGTTCGGCGACAGCCGGGAGCACGTGCTGCTCTTCAAGAAACTCGCGACGCTGCGCATCGACGCGCCCCTCTTCGGCGATGTGGAGGAACTACGCTGGCGGGGCGTCACGCCCGGAATGAGCGCGATCACCGATCAAATCGGTGACGCGCGCCTGACGACACGTCTCGTCGATCTGGAAGACCGGCTCCGTGAGCAGTGAGGTTGATGTAGATCGCTGCGTGGTGCGCACTACGCCGGTGTAACTGCCTACCACGCCTGTCGTAACATCGTTGCGGGTCGCAACCGTCGGATCTGGTGCCTTATGAACGCAGCTGGTATCTTTCCGGCGCAACGCTCTTGCGTGAATGGTGGTCTTGCCGAGCGGTCCGGGCAAGCCAGTCTCGAGACGTGGAATAACATGCGCTTCGCCCGCATTGTCGCACTTCTGTTGCTTGCTGCTTGTACGGACGGGATCGTGCTCCCGCGAGTGAACGCGCCTCCTGCTCGATCGAGGACCGTCGCTGCGTCGCCTGCAAAGCTGGTCCTCAACGAACTCATGCCCGACCCAACGTTGGTGTCCGACGCCAACGGCGAGTGGTTCGAGGTGATGAACGCCGGCGGCACCGACGCGGATCTCTTGAACTACTACATCGGTTCGGCCAACGATCCGGGCGCAACCATCGTGTCTTCCGTGATCGTTCCGGCCGGGGGCTACGTGGTGCTCGGACGCAACGCAGACATCAGTACCAACGGTGGAGTTGCGGTCGCCTACTCGTACGGCACCGCCATCACGCTGGCGAATGCGGGCGACTGGCTCACGCTCAAGGATCCTGGCGGAGTCACCGTCGATTCGGTTCGTTACACGTCGTCGAGGCCAGGCAAGTCCTGGAGCCTCAAGGATCCGCTGGCGGAACACTCGACGATTGGCGAGCCGATCTGGCAGCTCGCCACGTCGCTCTACAACTCGGCGGACTTCGGAACGCCGAACGCGCAGAACGACGGCTACGTTCTCCCCCCCCCCCCCGTCGGGAGCGTGGTCGTTACGCCCGCTTCCGCGAGCATCGCAGTGGGCATCACCGCGCAGTTGACCGCGCAGGAGTACGACGCCGCCGGCCTTCCCGTCGCCACCACGTTCACCTGGACGAGCCTTGATCCCACGGTAGCGACTGTCAGCGACGCCGGGCTGGTCACCGGAATAGCAGCTGGCGCGACGACCATCACCGCGACTGCTGTCAGCGGCATCGCGGGCACCGCGTCGGTGACGGTCACGAGCGCGGGCACGGTCGAAGAGCTCATCGTGCGCGTCCTCGACGTCGGGCAGGGCGACGCGAACTACATCGAGAATGGCACCACCAAGATCATCATCGACGGCGGCCCCAGTATGCCACGCTTCGGGGCACTCCTCGACTCGCTCGGCCTCAACACCACCACCATCAACGCGGTGATTCTGTCGCACCAGCACTACGACCACCACAGCGGCCTCCGCGAGCTCTTCCGCACGTCGCGGAACATCACCATCAACTACTTCTTCGAGAACCAGGACGTTTACGCGAATGCTGCGCTGCAGGAGTTGCGCGATTCGATCGGCGCTCGGGTCGGTCGCGGCCAGCTCATCTACCGCAACACCGACGATCCGTGCGCCAACGGCTCCCCGATCTGCACGATCTTCATGGCAGGGGGAGCCAAGCTCGAGATTCTGCGGCCGAACCCGGTGGGAAGCACGCCCAATAATCGCTCGACGGCCGCGAAGCTCGTCGGTCCCGACAGCGCCAGCTTCACGATGTGGTTCGCGGGCGACGCCGAACGGGAGGAAATCGCCTGGTTCCTTGGCGCCGCTGGGTACAACGTGACTCCGGGAATGCAAGTGAACGTTTTGAAGAGCGACCATCACGGGAGCTGCAATGGCGTCACGAATGCCTACGCTGGCGCAGTCAACCCCGATCTGGAAACGATGAGCGTCGGTGCGACGAACACGTACGGTCACATCCATCAGCAGACGAAGGATCTCTGGTTGGCGCGGATCAAGCCGTGGTACCGCACCGATCAGAACGGGACGATCACCTTCCGCACGCCGGGCACCGTCGCCGGGGGATACACCGTCACCGTGGGAGCGGGCGTCGCCAGCATGGATGGGGCGACGGACAGGGCGTCCAGTCAGGCGCAGTGCAATCCGATTCCGTGACGACGCAAACGCACCAGTGGTCCATCGACTCGATTGAGGAGTTCATCGCCTCCGTAGAGGTCGATGGAAAGCAGATGATTCACGTGCCGCAGTGGCTTCTCCCGCCCCACGCGAAGGAAGGGGACGTCCTGTCGGTGAAGCACGAGCTGTCCGCCGATGGCGGCCGATCGATCGTCGAGATAGCACGTGACGCTGAAGCGACCCGCCGCGCGCACGCGAGGAGCGCGGCTACTCGGCAAAAGA
>JAYUAL010000046.1:0-6132 GCA_043741355.1 Gemmatimonadales bacterium
CGTTCTTGCCGATGACCCGGTTTTCCGCCATCGCGGCCACCAGCGAGACGATCACACCGCCACCGGCGCCCTGATGGCGGGGTGGGGATCGTACGCTTCCAGCGTGAAGTCCTCGAAGCGGAACGATTCGAGCTCCTTGACGGCGGGATTGATGGCGAGTCTGGGCAGGGCCCGGGGTGCGCGGGCCAGCTGCTCCTTCACCTGCTCGGCGTGGTTCAGGTAGAGGTGGGCGTCACCCAGGGTGTGGATGAACTCACCGGGGGCCAAACCCGAGACCTGCGCCAGCATCATGGTAAGCAGCGCGTAGCTCGCGATGTTGAAGGGAACTCCGAGGAAGACGTCTGCGCTCCGCTGGTAGAGCTGGCAGGAAAGCTTGCCGTCCAGCACGTAGAACTGGAACAGGGTGTGGCAGGGGGCCAGCGCCATCGCCGGCACGTCGGCCACGTTCCAGGCACTCACGATCATCCGGCGGGAGTCGGGGGTCTCCCGAATCTGTCGGACCACTTGGGCAATCTGGTCGATTTGCCGCCCATCCGGGGCCGGCCAGGAGCGCCACTGATATCCATATATAGGTCCGAGCTCACCCATCGGATCGGCCCAGTCGTCCCAAATTGAAACTCCCGCCGCGTTCAGCGCCCTCACGTTGGTCTCACCCCGCAGAAACCAGAGCAGCTCGTGGATCACCGACTTGAGGTGAACCTTCTTGGTGGTGACCAGGGGAAACCCGTCGGCCAGATCGAACCGCATTTGCCATCCGAAGATGCTCAACGTGCCGGTGCCGGTCCGGTCGGTCTTGGGGCGGCCATGATCGACGATGTGGCGCATGAGATCCAGGTATTGGCGCATATCAGTCGGGGAGCGGGGAGCTGGAAGCGGTGAGCGGGGGCTCATCCGCGAGATCCAATCTACTCACGGAGAATCGCGCGAACCGCTCGATGTCGCGCAGTCCGGCTTCGATGTCGGCCGGTAGCGGCTTGGCGCCTGCCCCCAGCTTGAGCGACCCGAAGTGCCGGTCTTCCGCGGCGGGGATCTTCACGCCGGGATTGAGGATGCCCACGGGATCGAACGCGTCTTTCACCCGCCGGAAGAGCTCGGTGATAGCCGGCCCGTAGACCGCGCCCAGGGAGCGGGTCCGGAGCCGGCCGTCGCCGTGCTCTCCGCTCAGGGTGCCGCCCAAGGCGACGACTGCGGCGGTGACATCGGCATAGATGCCGGCGATGCGCTCCTCCCAGCCGGTCGCGGTGACGTCGGGGAGCAGATTCACGTGCAGGTTGCCGTCGCCGGCGTGGCCGAAGATCACCAGCTCGATGCCATGCCGGACGCCGGCGCCCCGCACCGCCTCGATGTAGCGGCCCAGCGATTCCACCGGGACGCAGCCGTCCTCGATCACCTGCATCGAGCGGCGCCCGCCTTCCTGGCGGGCGAGTATGGGGCTCGCGGCGTGGCGGATGTCCCAGAGGCTCTCCAGCGCGGCGCGGTCGACGGCTTCCTCGAGCGTCGTACTATGGGGCCGGAGAATGTGGCGAGCCTCGCGGAGCCGGTCGGCCAGGGCGTCGGATTCGTCGCCCTCGATCTCCACCATCAGCACCCCGGCCACTCCGCTCTCCGCCTTGCCCACGAAGCGGAGGAAGCTCGCATCCAGGTACTCCACCGCGGAGGGATCGACCTCGAGGAGCTGGGGAATGATGGCACCCAATGACTTGACGTCCGCCAGGGAGGCGCGAATGCCGGTGTACCGGGTCGGGACCGGCACCAGCCGCCATTCCGCGCCGGTCACCAGCCCCAGGGTTCCCTCGGCGCCGATGATCAGGTCGAGCAGATCTCCCGAGGCGAGGAAGGCGTCGAGCGCGTAGCCCGAGGAATTCTTCCGGACCCGCGGGAATCGGGTCAGGATGGTATCGCGCGCCGCGAGGAGCGCGGGTTCCGCGTCCCGGTAGAACCGGTCCACCGCGGCGCAGCGGCGGGGACTGGCACCGCGCCGGAGGGTGAGTGCCTCTCCGTCTGCGGTGACCAGATCGATGGCTTCTACCCAGCGCCGCACGCTGCCGCAGCGCACCGATCGAGGTCCGGCGGCATTGGTAGAGATGATACCGCCCAGCGTGGCAAACCGGGCGCTGGATGGATTGGGAGGGAGGCGCAGCCCGTGCCGCTCGGCTTCGTCGGAGAGGTCGCGCAGCGTGGCGCCGGCTCCCCCATAGGCGCGGTGAACATTGGGCCGGACTTCGATGGGACAGCCGTCGAGGGCGGTGAGGTCCACCACCACCCCGGTCCCCACGTTTCCACCACCCATTCCGCTTCCGGCACCCCGCGGGACGAGCGAAACCCGGCGCCGGGCCGCCCAGACGACCAGCTCTTTGAGGGCCGAGGTGGTAGAGGGAACTGCGACCGCGTTGGGGATAATGCGGAAGATCCCGGCTGCTTCGGCGTACGCGGCGCGGGCACGAAGATCGGTGCGTGCCGACCCCAGAAAGTCGGGGAGGGCGGGGAGTGCCGTGCCGGCCAGGGGCCTGAGCGTCGGCGGAGCCGTCATGGGAGTATTATAAGGGATGCCCGAAGCGACGGTACGGCCCGAACTCATCCACCTGGACGTGGACCGCAGGCTGGGCCACGAATGGGACGAATGGGACGGCCAGCCGCTGCCCAACGCGGGAAGCTTCGACTCCCAGCCCAAGCTCTTTTTCGCCTGGTCGGCGGGCGTGATCGCGGTGGCCGTCGTGGTGGCTGCGCTGGTGGTGTTTCTCCTGGCGCCCCGCTTGGCCTTCCTTCACCCCGCCCTGCCCCAGGTTTTGGTCTGGTCCATTATCGGCACGGCAATCCTTGTCGCGATCTGGTGGCAGCTGATCGGCTTCTCCTACGCCTTCCGCACTCCCCTGCTTCCCGAGCGGCTGGCGGAGCGAGGCCCGCTCCTTACGCTGATGCGGTACACCTCGAAGCTGGCCGACCGGTTCGGGCGGCGGGATTGGGTGGAGAACGCTGCGGTCAAGGTGTACGACGCCCTCGCGCTCGCGCGGAAGCGAAAGGTGACGGGGGGGGAGCTGCTGTTGCTGATTCCCCGGTGCCTCGCGAAGGACACCCTCGAGGGCGTGCTCCGGGTGGCCGGGAAGTACCAGATTCCGGTGTTCGTGGCCACGCGTGGTCAGTTGGCGCGCCGGGTCATCCGGGAGCGGCGGCCCCGCGCGGTGGTTGCGGTGGCATGCGAGCGGGACATGGTGAGCGGCCTCCACGACGTGGCCGGCAAGGTGCCGGTGCTGGGCCTCACACTCACCCTGCCGAATGGACCCTGCAAGGACACCCGGCTCGATCTGGGGCGGCTGGAGGAGTGGGTCCGCGCCTACGTTGTATGATATCAATACAGGACGCTTTCCCGTCCCCCCCTTGCTAACCCAGAATTCCGGCTATCTTAGGTAGGTCCGCACGACGTCGCTTCCGTGTTATTCCCCAGTACTGACGACAGGAACTCGCCATGGCAATCTGGAAGGAACAAACCCAAGCCAAGATTGAACCGACCCCTATGATGCCGACTCCCACGCCGACCAGACAGGCGGATCCCGTGTCGAGCTATGACATGCCGCGCAGGGCCTCCAACTCCGATGGCAAGGAATCGCTGATCGCCGCCGAGCTGACCATCGAGGGCAAGATCGAGGGTTCGGGGCATGTGCGGATCGCCGGTCGCTTCAAGGGTGACGTGCATGTGCAGGGCAATCTCACTATCGAGGCCGGCGCCAAGCTGACCGGCAGCGTCCGGGCCAGCTCGGTCATCATCGGCGGCGAGCTGGAGGGCAACATCGAGGGCGCCTCGCGGGTCGAGCTGCTCGAGACCGGGGTGCTGAACGGAGATCTCAAGGCGGGCTCCCTGACGGTCGCCGCCGGCTCCCGGATGCGCGGTCAGGTCGAATTCGGCTGGGAAGACAAGGCGGCGCCGAAGTCCGGAGTCGCGATGGGGATCAGCTCCGCGTCATGAGCACCGTGCGCCAGGGGGCTCCGGGAACGACCCGGGTCTGCCCCCATTGCCGGACGACGATCCTGGAGAGCGCGGCCGTCTGTCCGTCCTGCAAGCATCATCTCCGCTCCAGCGCCTCCGGCTCCCCGGCAACGGAACGCGAGGCGCCGGGTTTGACGGCGCTCAAGGTGCAGGGAACGATTCGCCATCCATCGGTCGGGGAATCCTGGGAGTACTCGGTGTTGATCTCGATCAAGAACGACCGGGGCGAGGAAATCGCTCGTCAGGTCGTCGGGGTGGGGGCGCTGCACCCGGCGGAGACACGCACCTTCACGCTAGCCGTGGAAGTATTCACCCCGGCAGAGGCCAAGGGAGCCACAAAAGCCCGACCTCAAGGCGAGACTCGCCGATAGTCCAGCGGGGGCTTCCGGCTTCCCACCCGACTCACGTAGGTAAACCCACCCAGGCGCTGGTCGAATTCGGCGCGAGCCCTGGCCAGACCCGCCGGATCGGTGAACAGCTCGACCGCCGTGAGCGCCATGGTCTTAGCCGCCACCATCATCCCGTTCGATCCGATGGACATTCCTCCCGCCGCGGTGGCCTGCCAGCTGTGTGCCGGGGTTCCGGGCACCCAAGCGGCGGCGGAGAGCTCGACCGTCGGGACCACCCAGCTCAGGTCGCCCATATCGGTGGAACCGCTGGAAATGCCGGTCTCGGGCGGGCTGATACCGGCCACGGCGTTCACCGGCGGGAGATTGCCGGTGAGGGTGGTTCGGATCCGGTCGGCGAAGGCGCGCTCCTCCGCCGAGTAGGGATAGCCTCCGACCCGGTCGATCGCCCGCTGCATCACATCCGAAAGGGCGTCGTTGGGCAGGACGTTATACACCGAGTTCACCAGCTCGAAGTCCATGGTGGTGCCGGTGCCCAGCGCGGCACCCTTGGCCGCATTCACGATCCGTTCCCAGATGCCATCCAGCACGCGCATGTCTCCGTGGCGCGCATAGTAGTACACCTCGGCGAAGTCCGGGACCACGTTGGGAGCCTTGCCGCCATTGGTGATGACGTAGTGGATCCTGGTCTCCTGGGGAACGTGCTCCCGCATCAGGTTCACCATCGCGTCCATCGCCTCCACGGCGTCCAGCGCCGACCGGCCCTGCTCCGGTGCCGCGGCGGCATGGGCGCTCACTCCATGGAAGCGGAACTTGGCGCTGGTGTTGGCGAGCGAGGAGGCGCGATTGACCTGGTTGAGATCGCCGGGATGCCAGGAGACGACTGCGTCCACGTCCTTGAAAAGGCCGGCGCGAATCATGTAGATCTTGCCCCCGCCCCCCTCTTCCGCCGGGGTGCCGTAAAACCGCACCGTCCCGGTCCGGCGGCTCGAAGCCAGCCAGTCTTTCACCGCGATCGCGGCCGCGGTCGAGGCGGTGCCGAACAGATGGTGGCCGCAGCCGTGGCCGGGCCCGCCATCGATCAGAATTTTCCGGGTCGGCACCGCGTCCTGGGAGAGCCCGGGAAGGGCGTCGAATTCACCGACGATCGCGATGACCGGCTTGCCGCTTCCGTAGGTCGCCACAAACGCGGTGGGCATCTCGGCGACACCCGCCTCGATCGCGAACCCGGCGCTCCGGAGCTGCTCCTGCAGCAGCGCGCTGCTCTTCTCTTCCTGATAGCCGACCTCCGCGAAGCCCCAGATCCGGTGGGCCACGTCGCTGTACTGGGCGCGTCTGGCCTCGATGCCTGCGAGCAGGGTCTCAACGGTTCTCGTGGGAGTCTGGGCCAGCGCCATGCGAGGAGCGAGCAGCGAGCAGGGAAAAGCCAGGAGCGAGTAGCGAATAGCGAGGAGTGTGATGCGCATGGGATTCTCAGCTGGTGGTGGTATCGGGTCTCGCTTTGACAGTATCGGGCTTCACTTTGGTCGTGTCGGGTTTGACTCTGGTGGAATCGGGCTTCGCCCGGGCGGCCGAGTCGGCCTTGAGCGCCCGGGTGGTCTGCAGCTGGAACTCCTTCAGGGCCTCGGCGTCCCCGTACTGGACGATCAGTTTCTGGATCACGCCGCCCAGCCGTTTCTGCAGGGGATGATCCTCGGGCAGCGGCACGTCCAACTCGCGCTCCGGGCGGGACGGGTCGGCCATTGGGCGGAAGGTCGCCTCCACGGACAGCTCGCTCCAGAATTGCTTGGCGGGATTCACCCA
>JAYUAL010000047.1:0-2571 GCA_043741355.1 Gemmatimonadales bacterium
GTAGAGTGGCAATGTTTCGCCGGTGCGCTGGTTCACGACGGGGAACACGCCGGCCTCGCGCCATGCGGCCGCCGCCTCCGGACCCCAGCGGCGCACCGAGCTGATCGAGGCCCAGGTCACCAGCGCGCCGACGCGGGGGAGGCGACTGGTGGCGAGGATGGCGGTACCCCCGCCACGACTGTGCCCGATCACCCCGATCGTCGGGGGCCGGGGCACGCCCAGACGGCCTTGATCGAGCGCGGCGATCACCGCTTCGAAGTCGGCCAGTTCGCGGGTGAAGGTGTTGTGCCCGAAGCGCTCCGGCCAGACGAACTTCCCGGTGTCGTCCACCCCGCTCCCGCTGACGTTGAGCGAGACCGCCGTAAAGCCGGCCCGGGCCAGCCGCTCTGCGATCGGGGGAAACATTCCCCAGTCCTTGAATCCCTTGAATCCATGGAGGATCACGACGGCGGGACGCGCCGGCCCCGGCTGCCCGCGAACGTCGATGAGGATCTCTCCAAGGGCGCCTGGGAGGGTGTGGCGGGCGAGGAGTGGCGTGGCCACTCAGAACCGGGGCAGGTCGGCCGGACGCTCAGAGCTCAGGCCGGCGCCGAAGCGGCAGGCGTTGTTGTATTTCGCTTCTACGCGGGAGCAAACCTCTTCGCGCTTGGGCATCGCCTCATAGAGGACCGACGCCTCTTCTCCCACGGCGTGGTAGCAACTGGTGGCGATATCGACAGGACCGAGCTTGCGGCAGAGGGCAAAACCGTCGTCTGGATTGGCGCTGACGTCGACGAAATTCTTGACCAACCCGACGAAACATCGGGGGCGGTACCGGGCGCTTCCCAGGGAGCAGCGCCGTATCGATTCTTCGGGATCCCGGCTGGTGACCCCGCTCACATAGGTGCCGATACCCTGATAGCAGACGGGCCGCATCGGCTCGGGCGCGGTGTCGCAGACGGCGGCGACCTTCGCGAAATCGAGCCCGGTGCGCTCCACGATCAAGCCGGCCTGCATCTGGTAGCAGGCCGGCTGGTATTTTTCGCCCAGCACCGAGCAGGGATACAGCAGGTCGGTCGGCTCGCGCACCTTGAAGGGAGGCGAGGAGTCGTGGTCCATGCGGGCGTGATCCATCGCGCCCCCGCCCGGGGCCGAGTCCTGCTTCCCGGGCATGCTGACGTGATGGGACTGTCCCCGCCCGCCCACGATGAATTCCATGAACGCGCCGCCATAGCATGATTCGGCGTCCCAGTTGTTGCCCAGCTTGTCGCAACCGCCCAGGGCCCGGGGAAGATTCATGGTATAGGTCTGCACCAGGCCATGGCCGATGCCATGCACGCATTGGAAGCGGAGCCAGCCGCTGTTGTTGATGCCGGGCGTATCGCGGCACAGCGCGGCGACGCTTGCGCTATCGGTGCCGTGGTAGGCAAAGAACGCCTGGATCACGCCGTGGTAGCATCCGGACTGGTAGAGCTCGCTGCACTGCAGGTACACCTCGCCGATATTCTTGCCGGGCGTCCAGGCATTGATGCCGATGACGTGGCTATAGTCGTGGCCAAAGCGGCGGATGTCGGGGTCGTGCTGGCCCAGCAAATTCACGGCGCCGAGCGCGAGCCGGATCCGGTTCTGCCGGACCAGCTGCAGCAGGACGTCCTCGAAGCAGGCCTTGCGCCGGCCGCCCTTCAGCAGCCGGCAGCGCGCTTCGGCAAACGAGGCCACCGCGGCCGAGTCATCGGCCTGGAGGGCGGCCGTGAGCGCGGCGGGAAGCGGCGGAAGCGCCAGGCCCGGCAACGCGGCGCCCTGGTAGCTCGCGTAGGCCACGAAGCCCAGCCCAGCCGCCGTCAGCGCGGCCAGCCCCAGGAGAATCTTTCGGGTCATGACTGAATATAAATGAGTCATTGACCTGACCGCCCCGGGAGTTAGTATTGACCCGCCAAGGTATTTCTCACGGCGGGAGCATCCTCCCTGCGCACTACGCATCCCACTCTGGTCGCCGCAAGTCGAGCCATCGCCGCCCAGCGCGGCGCGATGGTGGATCAGTGGATCCTGTGGCTGGGAGACCGGCTGACTGCCTCGAGTTCGGTCCCTTCCGACATCGTGCGACTGGAATTCCTGCTCCTGATCGACGTGTTCGGATCGATGGTGGGTCCGCTCCGGCGGGAAACCAAGGCCATCTGGGGGAGCGTCACCGAGCTCTACGGCCGCCACGCCGCCAATCGCGGCCTCGCCGCCGGCGAAGTGGTGGAAGAGCTGCAGTACCTCCGCGAGCTGCTGATCCGATTTCTCGCCCCATCGATCGCGGCGCTCCGCCCCCGGCAAGGCATGGCGCTGCTGCTCCGCCTAAACCGGCTGGTGGACCGAGGCGTGACCATGGCCGTCGTCGGTTACACCGATGCACTGGTGGCCGAGCTGCTGCCCAACCGGGAAGACGGCGGTCCCGGCCGCCGTACTCCCGACCCTGAAGAACTGACCCAGTCGCTGGACCAGATCCGCCACGAGCTGAACCGCACAATCCGCGCGCCCAACATCACCGCGGCCTGAGGTCCCATGCGCGTCACGAGCATCATCGGTACGGCCGCGATTCTCCTGGCG
>JAYUAL010000048.1:0-2561 GCA_043741355.1 Gemmatimonadales bacterium
TGGCATCCGGCGTGAGGCATCGCTGCAAGGTACATAACGACTATGACTTACGGCAACGCACCGGTTGACGCTCCGGCGGTGCGAGGCCTAGATTGGGGCAGGCGGATCACCGCCGTCAATTCCTTCAGCCTGACTCAGAGGACGCCTGCGTGAAGCTGTGCCCGGCCTGCGGTACCGAGTACGGCGACGAGGCGGCGTTCTGTTCGCGCGACCGTTCGCCGCTGCGGCTCGCGACGCCCGGAGCAGCGCACAGTCTGCTGGGTCAGCTGATCGGGGAGCGATACCAGGTCGATTCCCGGCTTGGGGAAGGCGGCATGGGTGAGGTCTACCTCGCCACCCACGTGTTGATGGGGCGGCAGTGCGCCCTCAAGGTGATGAGTCCGTCGCTGAGCAAGGACCCGGACGCCGTCTCCCGGTTCAACCGCGAAGCCACCAACGCCAGCAAGATCACCCACCCCAACGTCTGCGCGGTCTACGATTTCGGTCTGACGCCGGACGGGTTGGTCTACCTGGCGATGGAGTACGTCGAGGGGCGCACGCTGACGGCGGTGGTCGAGGAGCGGGGGCCGATACCGATCGCGAGCGCGATGGAGCTGGTGGCCCAGTGCGCGGCGGGGCTGGAGGCGGCCCACGAGCTGGGCATCGTGCACCGCGACCTGAAGCCCGACAACATCATGGTGATCTCGCGCGCCGACAAGGAAACGGTCAAGCTGGTGGACTTCGGCATTGCCAAGGCGATGGAGGCCGAGCCGGCCCAGCGGGTGACCAAGACCGGCTTCGTGGTGGGAACCCCGGAATACATGAGCCCCGAGCAGCTCGCCGGCGATCCGCTGGATGGGCGATCCGACGAGTACTCCCTTGCGCTGGTGCTGTACCGTCTCATTACCGGCCGGCTTCCCTTCGAGGGAAGCTCCATCCAGGAAACCCTGGTCAAGCGGCTCACCGATCCGCCCCGGCCGCTCCTGATCTCGCGTCCCGAGGGTAAGTTTCCCGATGGACTCCAGGCGGTGATGGACCGCGCGCTGGCCCGCTACCCTGCGGAGCGGTATCGAACCGTGTCGGCCTTTGTCCAGGCGCTCCGGAACGTGATGCCGAGCGGTGGGGCGGCAACCCGGCGGTTCGATGCAGCGGGGGTCCGAAGCGGCGGGGAGATTCCGGCGACTCGCCGGATGCCGGGAGCCGCGCCGCCCCGGCGACCAAAGGCAGTATTTGCCGCCGCTGGTATTGTGGTGGTGGCGCTGGGGACGTGGGGAGTGCTGCAGTTCGCCAGATCGCCGGCGACCGTGTCGGCGCCGCCGCTGCCGCCGCTGGTGCGGGACACCGGGAAGCCGGCGGCGGTTTCTCCGACATCGACGGCGGTTATCACGCCGGCGCCGGCTCCTCCAGCGGTGCTACCCGTCAAGAAAGAGGTCCGCCCCATTACCACCGCAGCCCGGCCAGTCGTCAGCGACTCGACGATCAAGGACACCGAAGCCAACATGCGAAGGGATACCGCCGAGCCGGATTTGGGCGCGCTGGACAATCCGATGCGCCGGCCGTTCGAGATTCAGCGGTCTTTGCGCACACTGCGAAATCCCATTGCCCCGGACCACCGCAAAGCGGCAGCCGCTGCTTTTCTCGGCCAGGTCGCGCTCGACGCGCAGAAGCGTGACACCGCGCTGGCCCTGTTCCGCAGGGCTTATCGCCTGCAACCCACGCCGAAGTACCTGAAATTCATCAAACAGTTCGGCGACACGGTCACTCCATGAGCCCCTCCCGCGGCCCCGTCGTCGTTACCGCACGCGCCCGAACCGACCTGGGGCGCACCCGCGACCACAATGAGGACGCGTTCCTGGTCGCCGACCTCACGGCGCGAACCGTGGATCTCACCAACGGCGGGCCCCACGAAGTGGGAGAACGGGGGATCCTGTTCCTGGTGGCCGACGGGATGGGCGGCGCGGCGGCCGGCGAGCTCGCCAGCTCGATGGCGGCCGACCTCATCTTCCGCCATCTGCTGGAGAGCTGGAACACCGAGACCGACATCTCGCCCGAACGATTCACCCGACATCTCCGCACCGCGGTGGAGCGCGCCAACGACCGGATTCACACTTATTCTCGGGAGCACCCCGACGTACGCGGCATGGGCACCACCGCAACCGTGGCCGGCGTGCTGGACGGCTGCCTGTATCTGGCGCAGGTGGGTGACAGCCGGGCCTACCTGGTTCGTGATGGCGTGGCGACGCAGCTCACCAAGGACCAGTCGCTGATGCAGCGGCTGGTGGATGCCGGCGAGCTCACCGAGGAAGAAGCCGAGCACAGCGAGCGCCGCAACATCATCCTGCAGGCCCTGGGGCCCGACGCCAAGATCCGGGTCGATCTCACCTTTCAGCCGCTCCACCGGGGCGACACGCTGGTGATCTGCAGCGACGGGCTCTCGGGCCAGGTCAAGCGCGAAGAGATTCCCGAGCTGCTCAAGACCGGCCCCGATCTCGACGCGGTCTGCTCGCTGCTCATCACCATTGCCAACGAGCGGGGCGGTCCCGACAACATCACGGTGGTGATGGCCCGTTTCGACGGCGACG
>JAYUAL010000049.1:0-2560 GCA_043741355.1 Gemmatimonadales bacterium
GCGGCTTCGGCAAAAGACAGGTTTTCCGGAATCGGCAGAATTTCACTCTCATGCACCACGACGTACTCGGCGTGGGCGCCGCCGCCCACCAGGCCCATGACCCGGTCTCCGATACGCCATCGAAAGGCGCCCGATCCGACCGACTCGACCTCTCCGGCATACTCGAGCCCGGGAATGTCCGCCGGCCAGCCGGGAGGGGCCGGGTAGGCTCCACGGCGCTGCAGGATGTCGGCCCGGTTAAGTCCGGTGGCATGGACTCGCACCCGGACCTGGCGCGCCATCGGGGTGGGCTCCGGCATTTCCATCAGGGCAAGGACCTCGGTCCCACCCGCGCCTGCATGCACGACCGCTCTCATGCTGAAAAGTTTTACCAACGGCAGGCCACAGTCAACCATTAAGAAGGAGGGCAGTCCATGGATCCCCGCATAACGTCCCTGGCCGAGACGCTCCGGCTCAACACCCGGCTGTTCCGCAACTGTCTCGACGGCTTCGAAGAAGGCAAGTGCCGGGCGCGCCCCACTCCCACCGCGAACAGCGCGGCGTACGTGGCGGCCCACCTGGTCGAGTCCCGCTTCTATCTCTTGGGTCTGATGGGCGCCGAGCGCACCAGCCCGCTGGGCGAGCGGGTCGGGTGGCGGGGCATCGAGGAAATCACCGCCTGGCCCACGCTGGACGAGATCCAGGCCGCATGGACGGAGGTGAGCGGCGAGCTCGACGGCCGGCTTTCAAAGCTGACCGCCCCCGAGCTGGACAAGGCCTCTGATTCCAAGCTCCCCATGGAAACACCGACCACGCTCGGGGTGCTGGGGTTCCTGGTACAGCACGACAGTTATCACCTGGGACAGCTCTCTCTCCTGCGAAGCGCCGCGGGGCTTCCCGCCATGAAGTATTCCTGAACGGACACCGCCATATGCTCAAGCAGCTTACCCCCGTTCTGGTCGTGAAGCAGGTCGAGCCCTGCCTGGGTTTCTGGACCGGCCGGCTGGGATTCAAGAAGGTCCATGAAGTGCCCGGTCCCGACGGCAAGGTGATGTTCGCCAGCGTGGAGCGGGAAGGCGTGGAAATCATGTATCAGACTCGCGCCAGCGTCATCGCCGACCATCCCGCGATGGAAAAGCAGCTCGACGGCCATTCGATCGTGCTCTTCATCACGGTGTACGACCTCGATACGGTGGAAAAGGCCGTGGCCGGCGCGCCAGTGGTGAAGGTGCGGCACCAGACGTCTTACGGCAGCGAGGAGATCTACGTCATGGAGCCGGGGGGAAACACCGTGGGCTTTGCCGAGATGGGATGAGGGAGGCGTGACCGCTTATTGCGACATTGCTCCCGGCCACGAGTGGCACGGGCCGTATCACGATACCGAGTACGGCTTTCCCCTGTCGGGAGACGCGGACCTCTTCGAGCGCCTGGTGCTGGAAATCAACCAGGCCGGGCTCTCGTGGCTCACGATTCTGAAGAAGCGGGCGGCGTTCCGTGAGGCGTATCATCAGTTCGATCCGGCACGGGTCGCGCGCTACGGGGCCAGGGATGTGAAGCGGTTACTCGGTGAAGCCGGCATCATCCGGAACCGGCTCAAGATTGAAGCGGCGATCGCCAACGCGAAGGCAGTGCTGGAAATGCGCCGGACCCATGGATCGTTCGCGGAATGGCTGGACGCCCACCATCCACGCGGCAAGGACGAGTGGGTCGAGCTGTTCAGGAAGACGTTCCGGTTTACCGGCCGGGAAATCGTCGGCGAATTTCTGCTGAGCACCGGGTACCTGCCCGACGCGCACCTGGAATCTTGCCCGGTCTATCCCAGGGTCCTGAAGAAGAATCCCCGGTGGAACCATTCGGTATGACCTCCTATCTTTCCCCCAGCCTCGCCACCGGCTGAGCTTCATCGACTATGTTCGGCTGACCGAAGAATGGTTCCGCACAACGGCCGACTGACCATGCCCGACCATGTTCTCCTCACCCCCTACACTCTGGACCAGGCCACTCCCGGCCTCGAGCGGCTGGCGCGTCCGGGCTGGCAGCTCACCGACGCCATGGTCGGCGGTGACACCCAGTTCGAACGAATCGGGAGCATCCACCGGCGGCTCTGCCGCCTGGTCAGCGACGCTGTCAAACGGGGTGACCGGCCCGTGAGCGTGGCCGGCGATTGCTGCGCCGCCATCCCGGTCCTGGCCGGCCTGCAGAGCAATGGGCTTCACCCCGTCGTCGTCTGGCTCGACGCGCACGGGGACTTCAACACCGCCGCAACCACCCTCACCGGCTTCCTCGGCGGAATGCCGCTGGCCATGATATCCGGGCGCGGCGATCAGAGGCTGATGCAGTCGGCGGGCGCGCATCTGCTGCTGGACGATGACATCATTCTTGCCGACGCGCGCGACCTCGACCCGATGGAGCGCGCCCTGCTCAAGGGCACCGGCATCCACCACCTTCACACCGTGGCGGAGGTGCTCGATGCAATTCCGCCCCACCGCCCGGTGTACGTCCATCTCGACTTCGACGTCCTGGACCCGGCAGATGCCCCGGCCATGCGCTACTCGGTGCCGGGCGGCCCGTCCCTTGCCGA
>JAYUAL010000050.1:0-2557 GCA_043741355.1 Gemmatimonadales bacterium
GCGCGGGGAGGATGTGACTCGCGCGGCCCCGGAGGCCCGCCGAGTCGGGTTCGTGTACCAGCAATATCACCTGTTCCCCCACTTCAGTGTCCGCGAGAACATCGGCTACGGGATCCGGGGTCAGGGATCGGAGGCGAGGGAACAGCGGGTGCTCGAGCTGGCGGAGCTGTTGGGCCTGGCCCCGCTGCTCAACCGGGGAGTCCACGGCTTGTCCGGCGGCGAGCAGCAGCGGATCGCGCTGGCCCGGGCGTTGGCGCCGCGTCCCAGCATCTTGCTGCTCGACGAACCGTTTGCCGCGGTGGACCCCGCAACGCGGCGCGCGCTCCGGCGCGAGCTCGGCGTATTGCATGAACGCGAGGGAGTCACGACGCTGCAGGTAACCCATGATTTCGAAGATGCCATGCGGCTGGGCAATGTGGTGGCGGTGCTGGCCGGGGGGAGGATTGTCCAGTCCGGCTCTCCGGAAACGGTGTTCAGGTATCCGAATTCACCGTTCGTGGCCGAGTTCATCGGCACCGGTACGGTGCTCCGGGGCGTGGTAGAGCGGATCACTCCGGCAGGTGCGGGCGAGAAGAATTTCGCCGCCCACTTTCGCTCCGGAGGGCTGGTGCTGGAGGTAGTAGCGGAGCGCGAGGGCGACGCCTACGCCGTGCTCCGCCCGGCCGACCTCCTGGTAAGCAAAGACCGCTCCGCCGGCCCGGCGCCGCGAAACCGCCTGGCCGCTACGGTGGTCCGGATTGAGCGCGGTTCCGCGGTGGCTCTGGTGCATCTCGATGTGGCCGGCGTCGCGCTGACCGCAGCCGTCACTGCGGCGACGGCCGAGGAGATGGCGCTCATCCCGGGCACCCCCGTCGTCGTTTCGGTCAAGGCCACCGCGATTCACCTCATCTGAGGTGGGCGCGGCTCCTTCCCCTTCATCAGCCGCGCCGGGCCGATCGCCTTTCCGCCCAGTTTCTCGTTGATGTTGTCGACGGCGGAGGCCAGACGGCGGTCCCGGGGTGTTTCGGCGTCTCCGGCGGTCTCGGGCAGCAGGGTGAACTGTGCGGGGACCTCTCCCGAGGTGAGCGCTGAGAAGGACACGCCGAGGAGGCGGGCGGCCACCCGACGCCGGGCCCTCAGGGTGTTGAGCAGGTCGCGCGCGACCTCGAACAGCGCGCGGTCGGTGCGCAGCGGTTTAGCAAGCGTCCTGCGGGCCTGCCGGGTCTTGAAGTCGTGGTCGCGGATCTTCACGGTGATGCATCCGGTCGAGAGACCCTCGCCCCGCATTTCCGCAGTCAACGAGGTGACGAGCTGAAGCAGGCGGGTTTCCAGCGCGTCATCCGAGAGGATGTCGCGCGAGAAGGTCTCCTCGTGACTCATCGAGCGAGCCGCTTCCCCGGGCATCACCGCGTCGCCGCTCCGTCCCCGGATCCGCTCGAAGAGCCAGCGGCCCGAGCGGGGCCCGAGCCATTGCTCGAAGGTCTGGGCGTCCACCCGGAGCGCGTCCTTGACGCGGGTGAGACCATACCGGGTCAGCGTGGCCTGGAGCCGCGGCCCGACTCCCGGAATGTCCGCGAGAGCGTGATCGGCGAGAAACTCCGCCTCGGCTCCAGGCGGGACGATCAGGACCCCGGTAGCGCCGGTGCCGGGGCGCGGCTTGGCCCGCTCGGCGGCCAGCTTGGCGACCAACCGGTTGGTTCCGCCGCCGATCGAGAGGGTCATGCCGGTGCGAACGAGGACATCCTCGCGGAGGCGCCGCGCGGTGTCGGCCAGCGGCTCACCGCGATAGACCGCCTCGGTGCCGGAGAGGTCGAGGTAGAACTCATCGATGCTGGCCGCTTCCACCGCCGGCACCCATTCGTCCAGCACGGCGCGGATCTCCTGATGCTTGACGCCGCAGGCCTTGCCCGGCACGGGAACGAACATGGCTCCGGGGCAGAGGCGAGCCGCACGCGAAATCGGCATGCCGGCGCGCAGCCCGAAGGCCCGCGCCTCCCAGGAGGCGGAGCAGACCACGCCGCGGCTGTTGGCGCGGCCGCCGACGACAAGCAGGCGCGCCTTCCCCGCCCCGTCGGGATCGACGAGGCGGGCCACGGCGACGAACATCGCGTCGGAGTCGGCGAGGAGGATGCGGCGGGGGGAACGCCCTCCCCTTGACGAGGTGACGCTTGAGTCCGATGTTAGCATCAATTGTTGATGTATCACCGTTTGAGTAGTGGGGTATCCCGTGGATCTGGTTCAGGGCACCCTTGATGTGCTCCTCCTGAAGGCCCTCTCATGGGGACCCCGTCACGGGTATGCCGTGGCGCGCTGGATCGAGAACACCTCCCGCTCCCTCCAGGTCCTCGACGGCGCATTGTACACCGCCCTCCACCGGATGGAGGTCCGCGATTGGGTTTCCGCGAGCTGGGGCGTTTCCGACAAGGGCCGCCGGGCGAAGTTCTACACGCTCACGCCCGCGGGGCGCAAGCAGCTCTCCTCCGAGACCGCGGACTGGGGGGAGTACGTCGCGGCGGTCGCCAGGGTGCTCAAGGCCACCACCCATCGGGTCTCCGGAGGTATCCCGCAGTGAACGAGC
>JAYUAL010000051.1:0-6072 GCA_043741355.1 Gemmatimonadales bacterium
GACGCTTCGATGTCGGGCTGCTGCGCCCGCGCGGTGATAGACGGTACGCTCAGGCAGAGAAGAGCCAGGAACAGGGCACGGCGCAGGCGGGTCATCGCCATCCCGCCCTCCCGTCTTCCCGCCTTCCCGTCATACATGCCGCAGATGCCGGCCGATGCTGAGCAGGCTTCCCAGCAATCCGATTCCGGTACCGAAGACCACCATCAGGGCCAGGTGGATCGGCTGGAAGAACACCAGGCTGGCGCCCATCTCGCCGCTGGTCTTCCGGAAGATGGCAAATGTTACCCAGCACATCGCGATCGCCAGCACGCCGCCCAGCACGCCCTTCATGACGCCTTCGAGCAGGAAGGGCCCGCGGATGAAACGGTTGGTGGCTCCGACCAGCCGCATGATGGCGATTTCACCGGCGCGCTGCAGCACGGTGATCCGGATGGTCACGCCGATGATCACGATCGCCACGATCGCAAAAGCGAGGCCGATCACCAGTCCCACCACCGCGGCCATGTTGCGCAGCTTGTCGAGCCGCTCCACCCAGTCCCGGCCGTAGCGGACGTCGTCCACGAAGCCGAAGCTCTTGATTCGCTCGGCCACCCGCTGCGCGCTGACCGCATCGCGGAAGGCGGGGCTCAGCTGCACTTCAAGGGAAGCGGGGAGGGGATTGGTCTCGAGGTCGCGGTAGGCCTCCTTGAACTCGACCAGCTCCTTGCGGGCCCGGGCCAGCGCCTGCTCCTCGCTCACGTAGCGCACTTCCATCACTTCGGGAAACGCCTGGATGTCCTGGCTGGCGGCGGTGACCGCCTCGGTGGGCGTGCCCCGCAGCACGAAGGCCACCACTTCGACCCGCTCCGCCATGCTGCGCAGCGTCGCCCGGAAGTTGAGGGCCACCAGTCCGAAAAGGCCGACGGTGAACAGCGAGAACCCGATCGAGGCCACCGAGAGCGCGGAGAGCATCGGGGTCCGCCGGAATGTCCGCAGCGCCTCGCGCCAGGGGGAGGACATCCTCATGCCGGTGCCTCGTCTCCGGATTCCTGGCCGCCGTCGAAGACCACCTGCCCCGCCTTGAGCTCGATGACCCGGTACCCGGTGCCGCGCACCAGCCCCAGGTTGTGGGTGGCCATGACGACGACGGTGCCGCCTGCGTTGATCTGCTGGAGGAGCTGGAAGATTCCCCGGGTGGCCCGCTCGTCGAGGTTGCCGGTCGGCTCGTCGGCGATGAGAATCGGCGGGTCGTTCACCAGCGCGCGCGCGATCGCGAGGCGCTGTTGCTCACCGCCCGAGAGCTCCTTGGGGTAGACCTTCGCCTTGGAGGCGAGTCCGACCTGGGTCAGCACCCGCATCACCTTGCCGGGAATGGCCTCGCGGCGCGCGCCGGTCACCTCGAGCGCAAAGGCGACGTTCTCCTCGATAGTGCGATACTCGAGCAGGCGGAAGTCCTGGAACACGATGCCGAGCTTGCGGCGGAGCCGGGGCACGTCGTTGGGGGTGAGCTTCCCGATCGGGAAGGTGGAGACCCGGACGTCGCCATGCGTGGGTTTCTGTTCTCCGATGATCAGCGACAGAATGGAGGACTTGCCCGCGCCCGAGTGCCCGGTGAGGAATACGAACTGGCCCTTGGGGATATGGAAGGTGACGTCCCGCAGGCCGACTACGCCGTTGGGATAGGTCTTGGAGACGGATTGGAAGCGAATCACGATTGTTCCCGAACCCTCGATCCTGGATCCTGAATCCTAGCGTCCAAGCGCCTGTTCCAAGTCTGCGATCAGGTCTTCCGGATCTTCGATGCCGCAGGACAGCCTCACGAATCCGTCCCCGATGCCGGCTGCCGCGAGCTGCTCGGGATTCTGGCCCGTGTGGGAGGTGATGCGGGGATCGGAAACCAGGCTCTCCACGCCGGCCAGGCTGGGTGCATGGATGAAGAGCCGGAGGCGGCGAAGAAACCGCTCGGTCGCAGTGGCTCCGCCCTTCAGCGTGAGTCCGACCATACCCCCATAGCCCTCCAGTGTGCGGGTGGCGATTTCGTGATCGGGGTGGCTTTCGAGGCCCGGATATGCCACCGCGGCGACGCTCTTGTGTCCGCTCAGGAAACCGGCCACGGCCAGGCCGTTGGTGTTGTGGCGCGCCATGCGGATGGCCAGCGTCTTCATTCCCCGGTCGAGCAGCCACGCCGCGTGGGGATCGATGGCCTGGCCCCAGACTCGCATCAGGCGGATCACCTCCTCGATGACCGAGCGGGTGCCCGCGACCGCCCCGGCGATCACATCGCTGTGTCCGTTCAGGTACTTCGTGGCGCTGGTGATGACCAGATCGGCGCCGTGCTCGAGGGGCCGGAAATTGATCGGGCTCGCGAAGGTGGAGTCCACCAGCAGCGCCATGCCGAACTCCTTCGCGATGCCCGCGATCGGCGCCAGGTCGAGCACCCGGATGGTGGGGTTCACCGGTGATTCGACGAAGATGGCCCGGGTGTTCTTCTTGATGGACTTGCGCCAGATTCGCGGCGTGGTCGGGTCGACGTAGGTGACGGTGATTCCGAAGCGGCCGAACTCTTCGTCGAACAGCTTGAGGGTTCCGCCGTAAATCCACCGGCTGGCCAGCAGGTGATCTCCGGGACGAAGCACGGCGAGGTGTGCCAGCGCCGTGGCCCCCATGCCGCTCGCCACGAAGACGGCGTCCTCCGCACCCTCGAGCATGGCGTACTTCCGGGCCAGGCTCACCTGGTTGGGATTGTTGCCGTACCGGGTGTAGCGGACTTCCCGGTCGGAGCCGACCGCGTTCACGAAGGTGGCCGACTGCATGATCGGCGCTACAACCGGCTCGCCCTCACGCCGGGGCTCGGGAGTCCCGTGGATCGCAACGGTGGACCGGCCGAGGCGGGGCGCGTTCATGGCATCGTCAGGGGCCGATAGGTTCCGCCGGCGGCCTGAATCAGCCGGCGCAGAGCGAGGGACTGGAGGGCATCGGCGGCGCGCTCCACGGTCCAGTGGAGCGCGTCGGCCAGCCGCTTGGCGTCGCCGGCGCCGAGCCGCTGGATGGCCTGGAAGGCGGTCTGAACGTCCGGCGTGGTCACGCCGAGGACCCGCGCGCCGGAGTCCCCGTCCCCGAGGGAGGCTACCGACAACCCATGGCGCTCCAGGACGTGGTCGATGGCATCGAGATGACTGTCGGTGACTCCGGAGAGCACCACGTAGTGCTCCTCCTCGTCGGCCACGCGGAGCAGCAGCTTGGCCACCACCTCGTCGGCGCAGCTGAAATCGAGCAGACCCACGGCGGTGAAGTTGAGCTGGGTCGTGCGATGGCTCGCGCCCGTAATGACCCGCTCGATCCGGTCGCGCAGCGCGACACCGGTGGATCGGGTGACCATGTCGGAGTAAGGGGTCGTGAGGGTCTCGCGAAGCATCGGGGCCAGATCGATTCGCTGCATCATGGCGCGCCAGCCTCCTGGGCGGGAATGGTGATCTGAACCTGTGAGCCCGGGAAGAATGGGAGGTACTCGGCCAGGGGCTCGTCGTCGTCCCAGGGCGGCACCACCGCCAGCCGGGCGGTGCCGCTTCGAACCGAAATCTTTCCCTGCCACCGTCCAAGGTAACGACGAATGCCCGCCAGGCCTTGCCCGCGGCCGGGATCGCGGAAGCGGCTGATGTTCTGGAGCAGGGCGAGCTCGAGGGCGGCCCCGTCTCCCCAGCGATCGCCGACCTTTTTGGCTTCGGTCGCCTCGAGGGAGCGGCGAAACCCCATTCCCGAGTCGCTGACCGCGATGACGACGACCTTCCGGCCCAGCCGCTTGCGCCAATTATAGGTTTGGACCGCCACCCAGCCGCCGGTTCCGGCGTGCTCCACGATGTTCTGGCAGGCCTCGGACAGGGCCATCGCGAAGCCGACCGTGGCCTTGGGGGCAAGGTTGAGCTCCGCCGCGAGAATCCGTTGGGCCCGCTCCTGGATCCGGCCGACCACGTGCATCACGTCTTCCGCGGCGCGAATCGGGGTCACCGACAGGAGCACGTCCGAGGGTGGGTCGGTGGTCCGCTTGGGGATCTTCCCGACCAGCTCGAAGCACTCGGCCGCAGCGTGGAAGAACCCGGCGCGAGACCAGTAGCTCTTCACGTCCTCCTTGTCGGGAACGGTCAGACGGGGCGCAGGAAGCTTGGCCTCGGAGATGGCCTGACCGAGGCTGAGCATCGCGGTGAGACCGTAGGGGGAAGCCCACTGCGCCGCGCGCGCGTCGAACAGCAGCCCCTCGGTGGGCGGCCAGTCGCCGATCCCGGCAGCCAGGACGTCGAGCGTCTTGTCGTCCAGCGAGGGTGGTACCGTCACGATGCGCATCACGGCGGCACCAGCTCGCCCCTCAAATGGCCGGCCAGCCCCGACGCGCCCCGGAAGGTGACGTTGCGCGCGGCGGCCCGATTGCCCGCCGCAATCGCCGCTTCGAGCGGCTCCCCGGCGAGGAGCCGGGAGAACACCCCGCCGCCGAACACGTCGCCGCAGCCGGTGGGGTCGGTGGCGCCAAGGACGGGGTCGGCGGGGATGAGGGCAGTCTTGATGGTGCCGGCTGACAGTGAGGACGGTGAGGACCGACGGACGGTGAGGTCGGATCGTGCCGTCCCCACTGTCCCCACTGTCCGTCCGTCCGTCACATACACCGCTCCCCGGGGCCCCAGGGTCACGATGAGCGTAGATACACCCTGGGCAAGCATGTCCGCCGAGAGCGTGAGCGGATCCGAGCCGAGCAGATTCATCTCATCCTCGTTGACCTGGATCAGGTCGAAGCAGCGGAACCAGCTCCCGGCGTTCGGGAGCGGCTTGGGAATCCGCACCCCGTCGCCTTGCACGCCAAGCAGGAGGGAATGAAGGTCGGCGTATATCGGACCGCGGAACCCCTGGCGCAGGGCTTCCGCGGTTCCGAGGCACATCTCGTAGCCGGAGAGGAAGTTCACATAGAGCGCGTCGAGATCCCTCACCATCGGGCCCAGCTCGGCCCAGTTCCAGGCCGGCACACCTCCGGCCATCCGCTCACAGCGGCGCTCGGCCGATTGATAGTAGAGCACCACTCGGTTGTTGGGGACCGGTACCTCGATGAAACGCGCTCCCGGGGCAGGGCGCCGGAGGCTCCCGAGGAACGCGTGCGCCTCCTTTGCCAGGTCCTGGCCAACCTTGATGAGGGGGACGATTTCCCAGTCGGCGGGCAGGTGGGCGTCGAGGCTGGCGAGCGCGTAGGCGATCCCGCCCCACTCCTCGACGACGCCGGCTGCCGGGTCACGCCCGTGGATCTCGTCCCAGACGAGAGAGCCCACCACGCCGACTCTAGGCATGCTGGTCGAGCCACGCTTTCGCCGCGCCCACTACGCCCGCGGTGCCTTCGAGTTCTCCCGGCACGATGCGGCAGGCCTCCACCGCCGGCTTGAAGGCGCGGCGGCTCACTTCGCGCCGGAGCGGAACGAAGAGATGGTCGCCGGCCTTGGTGACGCCACCGCAGACCACCACGACCTCGGGATTCAGGATGTTGAGCATGTTCGCGATGCCGACGCCGAGATAGCGGGCGGTGTCGCGCACCAGCTCGTCGGCGAGAGGATCCCCGTCGGCCGCGCACTGGAACACCGTTTGCGCGGTAATTCGGGAGGCGTCCCCCGCCTTGCCCGCCATGGCCGATACCGCGCCGGCCTCGATGGCCTCGACGGCGCGCCGCGCGATCGCCGGTCCCGAGGCGTAGGCCTCCAGACACCCGTCGTTTCCGCAGCCGCAGCGGCGTCCGTTGACCTCGATGGTGATGTGACCGATCTCGCCGGCCACATCGGAGGCGCCATGGACCAGCTTGCCGTCCACCACGATTCCACCGCCGATGCCGGTTCCGATCGTGAAGCAGACCGCGTTCGAAGCGCCCCTGGCCGCGCCGACCCAGTGCTCGCCCAGCATCGCGCAGTTGGCGTCGTTGTCCAGCGAGGCGGGCAGCTCAAGCGCGTTCCCGATGCGATCCCGCAGCGGCATGTTGGTCCAGCGGAGATTCGGCGTGAAGATGACCAGGCCTTTCTTGCGGTTGAGCGGGCCCGGGGCGCCGATGCCGACGCCCCGGACCTCCGCCTC
>JAYUAL010000052.1:0-2542 GCA_043741355.1 Gemmatimonadales bacterium
GCGAGCGTCGGTCTCCGGGAACTCGGCGTCAACCCGGGCGATCGGGTCGCCATCCTCTCGGAAAACCGGCCCGAATGGGCGATCGTGGACTACGCCTGCCTCGCCGCGCGCTGTACCGACGTGCCAGTGTATGCCACGCTCCCGGCCAGGCAGGTGGAGTACATCCTCCGCGATTCGGGAGCGGTGGCGGTGTTCGTGTCCACCAGGCAGCAGCGGGACAAGATCACCGAGGTCCGGGCCGGCCTGCCGGCTCTGCGCCACGTGGTGGCCTTCGACCCCGGCCTCGAAGCACCCGGTGTGCTCGGCATGGAGGAGTTTCTCAGCGCCGGACGCGAGGCGCTTTCGAAATGGCCCGGGTGGCGCGAGGAGGCCGAGAGCGCCCGGCCCGGCGATCTGGCCACGATCATCTACACTTCCGGCACCACCGGCGAGCCCAAGGGCGTGATGCTCACGCACGGGAACATCGCCTCGAACGTCATCACCTGCCAGCCGCTGCTCACCGTCAACGACCGGGACGAATGCCTGTCGCTGTTGCCGCTTTCCCACATCTTCGAGCGGATGGCGGGCCACTACCTCATGTTCAGCGCCGGAGTAGTGATCAGCTACGCCGAAAGCTTCGATTCGGTCGCGGCCAACCTGCTGGAGGTGCGGCCCACGATCTGCTGTGCGGTGCCGCGGCTCTACGAGAAGGTCTACGCCCGGGCTCTGGAGACCGCGTCGGCCGGCCCCTCCCTCACGAAGAAGATTTTTTTCTGGGCCCGGCGGGTTGGAGAGGAATGGACCGAGCGGCGGCTCGCGAAGAAAGTCGTTCCCTTCGACGTAAAGCTGGCCCGCGCCATCGCAGACCGGCTGGTGTTCAGCAGAATCCGCAAGCGAGTGGGCGGCAGGCTCCGCTATTTCGTCTCGGGGGGCGCGCCGCTATCCCCGGAAATCGGCCGCTTTTTCTATTCCGCCGGGATGCCGATCCTCGAGGGCTATGGACTCACCGAGACGTCACCAGTCATTTCGGTGAATACGCCGGACCATCTCAAAATCGGCACGGTTGGGCGGCCGATTCCGGGTGTCGAAGTGAAGATCGCGTCCGACGGCGAGATCCTCACCCGCGGCCCCAACGTCATGACCGGATACTTTAACAAGCCGGACGCGACCCGTGAGGCCCTGGAGCCGGATGGATGGTTCCATACCGGCGACATCGGCCTACTCGATGCGGAGGGCTTTCTCAAGATCACCGACCGGAAGAAGGACCTGATCGTCACCGCCGGAGGCAAGAAGATCGCCCCGCAGCCGATCGAGGGTCTCCTCAAGATGAACAAGTTCATCTCCAACGCCGTGCTGCTGGGCGACCGGCGCAAGTTCCCGCTCGCGCTGATCGTCCCCAATTTCGACCGGCTGGAAACCTGGGCCCGCGAGAAAGGGCTCCGCTGGGAAGGCCGGGAGGAATTGGCCGGGATGCCGGAGGTGGAAGCACATCTCGCCGCGGAAGCCCGGAAAAACCTGCGCGACCTGGCCCAGTTCGAGGTGCCCAAGCGATTCCTGGTCCTGCCGCGCGACTTCTCGATCGAGAGCGGTGAGCTGACCCCCAAGCTTTCGGTGCGCCGGAAGGTGGTGGAGCAGAACTATGCCCGGCAGATCGAGTCGGTCTATTCCGAGGCCGAGGAGGCGGGTCACCGCACCTAGGCAACGAACCTGTAACGGTCTTGTCACGGCGGTCGTTACAGATATCTTTGGCACGGTCGCTACCCCATCCTGGAGTTCCGCCGTGCGTCTAATGCCCCGCGACGAGCGGTTTTTCGAGCTCTTCACGTCCGTCGCTACACTCACCGCCGAAGCCGCCCGAACCCTGCTCGAGCTGTTCAAGGCTCCCCTCGAAAAGCGGATGTATCTGGTCGAATCCATCAAGAAGCTGGAGCATCAGGCGGACGGGATCACCCATGAGCTGGTGACTCGGCTGGACCGGAGCTTCATCACCCCGCTGGATCGCGAAGACATTCACTTCCTGGCGTCGCGCCTCGACGACGTGATCGACCAGATCGACGGCAGCGCCCGGCGCACCGCCATCTTCCGCACCGAGAGGGCGCCGCAGGGTGCCATCATACTCGCCGACGTGATCGCCCGTGCCACCGAGCAGGTCCTGGCGGCGGTCAAGGTGCTCGAAAAAGGGAAAACCGGGGTGGTCATTCAGGCCTGCGTCGAGGTGAAGAAACTGGAGGAGGAAGGCGATGCCGTGTATACCGAGTGGCTGGGCCGGCTTTTCGACGAAGAAAAGGACCCGATTGCCTTGATCAAGTGGAAGGAAATCTACGACACCCTCGAGGCGACACTCGACCAGGCGGAAGATGTGGCCAACATTCTCGAGTCCATCGCGATCAAGCATTCCTGATGTTTTCCAACCCGGTAGCGCTCATCGTCTTCATCATCGTGATCGCGTTGATCTTCGATTTCATCAACGGATTTCACGACAGCGCCAACTCCATCGCCACGGTGGTGGGGACTCGGGTCCTTACGCCGGGCCTGGCGGTGCTGTGGGCGGCCTTCTTCAATT
>JAYUAL010000053.1:0-2535 GCA_043741355.1 Gemmatimonadales bacterium
CCCACCAGGATGCCCTCGATGTTGTCCGGCAGGAAGTGGCTGCGGATTGCGGTCATATAGACGTGGACCTTGGTGTCCTGCCGAACCACCTTCACGTCCTTTTCGCTCCGGGTGACGTTGGGGTCCTTGCTCTCGGCCAGGGCATACGCCTTGAGCGACTTGTCCTTGAGCACCGAGGCCGGAAGTGCCTGGGCGTAGTGGGGTTCGCCGGTCATCGGGAAATCGAGCAGCAGCTTCATCTTGTCGCCGCTGATGTCGTACAGCTGGCCTGACTGGGTCAGCTCCGGCCCAGTCGGGAGATACCGGTCCTTGGTGATCTTGTTGAGGGCGATCAGGTATTTCCCATAGGGGTGCTCGGTGTCGCCGCCGGGGATCATCAGGTGGCCGATGGAGTAGTAGGTCGGGACCCGGTCCACCACCTTGAAGTCCTTGAGGGAGAACTTGACGATCTCACTGGAAATGAAGATCGAGGTGTACGCGTAACCCTTGCCGTCGAACTCGGTGTGGAGCGGACCCAACCCGGGATTCTGGACTTCGCCGGCCACGATGGCATCGTACTTGAGCACCGGGATTCCGCCGACCTCGCCGTCGAACGCCTTGTCGGCGATCGCCTTGACCATCTTCGAGAAGGAGTGCACCGGGATGACGGTGGCAAGCTTGCCGCCGGCCACAATGAACTCGCCGGTGGGGTCAACGTCCACCCCATGGGGCGACTTCGGCGTGGGCAGGAAATAGAGGACGCCGGGACAATCGGCGACCTCGAGTACTTTTTGGCTCTTGATCGTCTCGCTCCGCGCGACCCCGTCCTCCCCGACCCGATTGTGCACGTAGGGCGTGTGCCAGTCCGTGGTCTTACCCTGGGCTACGCACTGCTCCGCGACCTTACGGTTGACCGCGGCGATGAAGTCCTTGTCCTTCTGGGACGCGTTCGCCTCGAGCAGGGTCTTGGCTTCCTCGCTGTTGTAGGAGGTGAAGAAGGACCAGTCCCTCGACGGCCCCTTCCCCGAGCGGGCCAAGTCGTAGTCATAACCGGGCACGTGGATCTGATAGGCCAGGGTCATTCCACCGGTCTTCGGATCGATTTTCACGAAAGTGAGCATCCCGCCGAATTTGCCGCTCTTGATCGGTACGTCGGCTTGGGGCGTGGGCACCGCGAACCGAGTCGCGCTCACGGCGTACTCGGAGTTCTCGGTGAGGTAGGGCGATCCATGCCCGCCCGCGGCGTTGGGAATCTCGATGATCTCTTCGGTCTCGAATCGGGTCAGGTCGAGCCGGGCAATCCGCGGGGTGTTGTTCCCGTTGACGAAGAGCCAGCGGCCATCGGCCATGCCGGCGGTTATCGAGAGCTGGGGGTGATGGACGTCGTCCCAGGGCACAAAGCCATAGCTGGTATTGAACATGGCCTTGGTCTCCTCCGAGTACCCGTAGCCCTTCTCGGGGTATTGGGAGAAGACCGGGATCTGTTGCAGCAGTCGGCCAGAGGGCAAGCCATACACGGTCACGTTGCCCGAAAATCCGCCGGACATGAAGGCGTAAAGTTCATCGTACTGGCCCGGCGCGACGTAGACCCTCGCGGCAGCATCGCCTCCGGCACCCAGCGGTGCGGAGGATTTGCCGCAACCGCTTATCCCGACGGTTGCGATCAGCGTGGTGACCAGGGCGGCAAGAAGGGCACGTGGGGTGGACAACATGGTGGTTCTCCTCATGGGAAGGCTCATGGTTTCGCCGCACCCTTCGCCTGAGTGCGCAGGTACTCCAGGACGGCACGCGCCTCATCTACGGTCAGGTTCTGATTGGCCATGAACGTCATCCGCTCGGCCAGCAGCTTCTTGGCGACGGGGTGGCGCTCCACCATCTCCTGGGGATTCAGGATCATGTTGACGATGTAGGCGGGGGTGCGGCGGTTCGTGACTTCACCGAGCGGGGGACCCACGTAGGTCGTGTCCATCTTGTGGCACATGGAACACTTCATTTCGAAGAGGGCATTCCCCTTCTCGGCGAGCGCTTTGTCGACCGGCCCCAGTTCCAGCTTTTCCTTTACCGGGCCGATCCCGTTCTCCAACTCGAAGGGCGTGAGGGATCCTTCGGCGGATTCGGCCTTCTCCGCCGGCTCTTCCGCTTCGCGTTTTTCCCCGCAGCCAGTAGCGGCCACCGCCAATACCAGCAGGAGCGAGAACCATCTCGCTCGCTCCATCCAGGTCGCAGCCTTGGACATCGGTCACCCATCGTTGAGGGCTCATGATCCTGCACAGGTGATGCGAATGTGATTGGAGGGTGCTAGGAACCCGATGAAGCGTATGTGAAGGACTCTTCATACGAAATCGCGGGAGTCTTAAGAGGCAACCGACAATTATGACTGCGGTCCGCTGCTGGCCCTGACTCTTCCATTCGAGGTATCGTCATGTCCGATCTGTTCTCCTCCACACTCCCCAGCTCACGCCGGGGCTTCCTGCGCCGGGGCGCCGCCCTGGCCATTGCCCTTCCCAGCGCCGCCGAGGTCCTCAGCAGCTGCAGCCAGGACACAGCGGGCAAGCC
>JAYUAL010000054.1:0-2529 GCA_043741355.1 Gemmatimonadales bacterium
CACCGGCGCCGGTCCCGACCGGGTGAGAGCCGAGCATTCCGGTATGGGGATCACGGTTGGCGTCGAGCGTGTCTCGATTATCAGCCATGTACGGCCTCCGTAGCATGATTTTCAGTTATCGGTCGGCAAGTCGAAGTGAGTTTGCCGCCCCGAAGTGCCTGCATGAGTTATGACGGTCTGATAATACATGGGCACACAGACGATTTTCGATCAAATCTTCCGGTTGGGAACAACTCAAGCTCGTTTCGCGACGAAGATCAGTTCCCGGATCCGGAGTGAAGCGTCGCCACGGCGGGGAAGAATGCAAACGTCCGGGCTTGAGGGACACTGCGGTAGTGCGGTCACTCAGCCGGCTAGTGGGTGATCGTGAAGAACCAGGTGCCGACCACCGGACCCCGTGGGCCGCGGCTGCCGGCCGGCGGCGGAGGTGAGCCCGCGGCCGGAGCCGGGGCGGGACCGTACTCGGGGGCAAAGACATAGGCGGTGTGCTTCATCGGATCGACCGCGAGGGTCTTCCCGCCGACCATTGTAGCGACCGTGGCCACCACCCTGTACTTGTCGGGCGAATCCTGATGCACCACGGTCACGTTCCCGTCGCGCCCGGCGGGAATGTAGATCAACTTTTGCGAAGGGTCCCAGCCGAGGGCGTCCACCCCGTCACCGTTCGGAATCGTAGCCACGACCTTGCCGTTGCTCGCGTCCACAGCCACGGACGCCTTGCTGCAGCCGGAGAAGATCCGGTTCGAGGCCGCGTCGTACGCGATCCCGGTCGGGCCGTCGCACGGCGCGATGGGCCATGAGGCGAGGACCTTCATCGTCTTCGCGTCGATCACCTGGATAGTGTTCTTGGTCTCGTTGTTCACAAAGAGCCGCCCCTTGCCGTCGCTGGCCGCGCCCTCGGGGGCGTTGTCCTCGAGCTCGGTGGTCCCTGTGATGTCCCCGGTGTTGGCATCGATCGCGACCGCGGTGCCGATGGGGCGGCTGTGATTGGTCAGGATGATCCGGTCGATAGACGGATCGTACATGATGCCGTCGAGGCCGCCAGCGGCGATCTTGATCTTCCTGATCGGGGCCAGGGTCTTGAGATCGAACATGGTCACCGTAGAATCGCCGCCGTTGGTGGTGAAGCCGTGATTCCACCTGGGGGCGAACGCGGCGCCGTGAGTGCGTGGGGTGTCCATCAAGTCACCCAGCACCTTGCCGGTGGGGCCGTCGACGACCATGAAGTGGGTGCTGCGGGAAACGAAAACCCGGCCGGTGCCCGGCTCGGCGACGATGTAGTCGTGGCCGCCGTCGCCTCCGATGCTGAAGCGCTCGACTTTGAAGGTTTGAGCCTGCGCGGCGCCCGGCAGCCCCAAGGCAGCGGTGAGGAGAAAGGCTGGCGCGACGAATGAGTGTCTGGTCATGCGGCCCTCGGCGGTGAATGCGTTACGCCCGATACGCGGAAAGGGAAGGAGTATACCACGCCGAACATGTCGGGGCGATGACCGGAGTCAGGATTCAGGGTGACCTGAATGCGCCTTCGATCTCCGTCCAGGGCACTCCTCGCGCGAGACCGGTGAACGTGCCCTGCTCGGAAATCTCCTTGGCCGCCTCCAGGAAGCCGCCCCACGCCGCGCGGGCCAGCGCCCCGCCGACACTGATCCGCCGGACTCCCGCCTTGGCCAGCTCAGCCACCGTGGTGAAGTCGGATCCGACCAGCACGTTCACCGGCCGGGGCGCTACCGCATTCACCACAGCGGCGATGGCTTCCTTCGAGCGGATTCCCGGGGCGTAGAGACAATCGGCGCCCGCCTCGGCGTAGGCGGTGAGCCGCCGGATCGTCTCCGCAAGGTCGGGGCGTCCGACAATGAAGCCTTCCGACCGGCCGGTAAGCAGGACCCCCGTCCCGCTCTGATCGACTGCCCGCCGGGCGGCCCTGATCCGCTCCACGGCGAGTGTGAAATCGAACAGTGGGTTGGCCGAATCGCCGGTCGAGTCTTCGATCGAGAGCCCTGCGATCCCGGTGGCCGTCGCCGCCGCAACGTTGGCCGCCACCTGGGCCGGCTCGGCGGCAAATCCGCCTTCGAAATCGGCGTTGACCGGCAGGTCGACGGCGTCGGCAATCGCCCGGAGGCGATCCAGCGTTTCGTCCAGGGTGGCGCGATTGTCGGGCTTTCCGAGGGACCAGGCCAATCCGGAGCTGGTAGTCGCGAGGGCTTTGAAGCCGATCTGCGCCAGCAGACGCGCGCTGCCGACGTCCCACGGGTTGGGGATCACGAAGCAGCCGGACTCGTGGAGCCGCCGGAACGCCCGGCAGCGCTCCCGGGTCACTTGGGGACCCGCTTGGCCGAGAACTCATCCTCCGCCGCCCCACCAAAATCGACCGTGCCCTTCATCGTGTCGCCGTCCACTGTCGCCGTCATTGTCAGCACGAGGTCACTGTCGTTGTATTTGATTGTATAGCTGAACTTCACGGCGTTGCCCTTGATGGTGCCGCGAAGCGGCAAATCGCCGCCGGCCCGGTGGACTATACCGGTGAGGGTGTCG
>JAYUAL010000055.1:0-5985 GCA_043741355.1 Gemmatimonadales bacterium
CTCGAAATCCTCGTCGCGCTGAGCGTCATCACCATCGGGCTGCTCGGTCTGGCCGGCACCCTCGGGCCGATAGCCAAACTCGCGGGGGAGGGACGCGCCCGTGGCCGAGCCGCCCTCGCCATCGCCTCCCGAGTCGATCTGCTCCACGCCGAGATTCTGGCGGGTGCTCCCGGCTGCCGGCCCCCTGCATCCGGCAGCCAGCGTCAGCCCGATGGCGTCGTAGAGTCGTGGGCCGCCTCGGCCAGCCCCGGAGGCATCGAAATCCGGATTTCGGTCAACGCGGATAGGCTCGTCACCCGGTTCTCCTGCCCATGAATCGGCGGGGCCTGAGTCTGCTCGAGGTGCTGATCGCGCTGAGCCTCACCGGCGTCGTGGCCCTGCTGGCCTGGTCAATACTGCAGACGGCCGCGTTCCGCCTCCGGGACCGCTCCGAGCGCATCAGCATGGAGCACTCCCTTCGGGTGGCAGCATCGGCCGCGCGAGCGCTCCTGGAGCCGCTGGGGCAGGATTCCACCGCAGGGTCCGATCTGGCGCTGGCGGCACCCGATGGGTTCATTGCCCGCGCCGTCCGGGGGAGCGGCGCCCTCTGCAGCGCGAGCCCGGACACGCTCCGGGTTCGGAGCGGGCCGGACTGGTGGTTCGGCCTCCGGACGCCCAGCGGCGGACGCGACAGTCTGATGGTGGGCACGGTCTCGGGCCCGGAGCGGTGGGCCGTGCTGGTGCTCGACGCCGCCCCGCTATCGGGAAGCTGTCCCGATGGAGCCCCCGCGCTGATTCTCCCCGCCAGACTTGCTCCGGCAGATCTTGGAGCCGTCGGTGCCGGCAGCCCGATCCGGGTGTTCGAGCCCCTGGAGCTTCGCGCCTACTCCTCGGGCGGCGCCGAATGGCTTGGCATGAGGAGCCTGAGCTCGGGTGGATCGATTCAGCCCCTTGCCGGGCCGTTCCTGGGCAGTGGAGTTCGCTTCCTCTACTACTCGCGCGGCGGAAATGTGGTGACGTCGCCCGACGCGGTGACCCGGGTGGGCATCGAGATCAGTGGTCTCACCGAGCGGGCCGGCGGTGTCGGCAGCGCCAGAGTCACCCTGGCGCGCACCGACAGCGTGAGCGGGGCGGTGCTGCTCCGGAACACGCCGTGAACCGTCGAGGCGCGGCGCTGCTCTTCGCGGTCGCGGCTATTGCGGCGCTGGGAATGATCTCGATCACCGGGTTCGGGCTGGCGCGCATGGAGGGCGCAGCCGGCCTCGCCGCCATGGCAGAAGTACAGGCCCGAGGCGCCGCGGAAGCCGCGCTCGCAGAGGCAATGGCGGGCTGGCCGAAGCCGCAAACTCCGGTGTTACCGGGCCAGGAAACCCTCCTCTCGACGGTCTCGCTTCCCGGGCCGGCCACCGGACGGGCGGTGGTACGGGCGTTGGGAGGGCCGGTTTTCTCGATCCACTCCAGCGGAATCCGGCGGAGTGTTGGCGGGGAAGTCCTCGCGGCGATTGTAATGGAGCAGCTGATCCGGCTGGATTCCGCCGGCTCGGATTCTCTCATTCGCCCCCGAAAGTACCCCCTGGGATGGCGACTCTTACCCTAAGTGGGCCGGGCACGCCAGGTTCCCTTTTGACGCAGAGCGAGAGGATCATTGCGAAACAGCCCGTCACCCATCTCGCACCCCTACCACCTGTTGCCGGAGCTTCGGCACCTAAAGCAGTTTCCCACAACGAATTATGAGCCATACCCATGCGAGTGGCACAGCCGTTGCCCGCTCGCTTATCACCCGCGTGCAATACCGGACAGGCCAGGTTTGGACGGCGGCAGAAAGCCGACCAGATTCGACTGTCCTAAGTCAAGAAACTAGAAAGACTTGCTTGAGACCACCTCAAGCAGGTTAGTAGCTTGACAAAAGATTGCGCGACTAGTAGCGTAACCGACATTCCTCTCGGAAAATCGAGCCCCTATGGGACTGTTCAGCCGGACGAAGACCTCGGTCGGTCTTGATATCGGCAGCGGGCTGATCAAGCTGGCTGTCGTTTCACACGGGTCCGGCGAGCCGGTCCTCACGAAGGTCGCCTTCGCCTCGCTGGTGGATGACGCCATCGTTGAGGGCGAGGTCATGGACCCCGGCATCGTTGCCGACGCGGTACGCGGCCTGTTCGCGTCCGCCGGCATCAAGCCCCGCCAGGTGGTGACCGCCGTCGGCGGCCGGGACGTGATCATCAAGAAGATTCCGATGGACCGGATGAAGGAATCGGAAGCCCGCGAGGTGATTCGCTGGGAAGCCGAGCAGCATGTGCCGTTCGACATGGACAACGTGGAGCTCGACTTCCAAATCCTGGATCCCGAGGGCGAGGGTCTCCAGATGACGGTGCTCCTGGTCGCGGCCAAGCGGGAGCTGATCGACAACAAAATCGCCCTGCTCGCCGAAGTCGGTGTTGGTCCCAGCGTGATCGACGTCGACTCCTTCGCGTTGCACAACGCGTTCGAGCTGAGCTATCCCGAAGGGATGAAGGGCGTGGTCGGCCTGGTGAACATCGGGCATGAAATGACCAACGTGAACATCCTCGACGACGGCATACCGGTGCTGACCCGCGATCTGCCGGTCGGCACCCGCCGATTCCGCGAAGATCTCCAGCGGGAACGCGGGCTCTCCGCCGAAGCGGCGGACAAGCTGCTCCAGGGCTTCGAGGCCAGCGATGTGCTGACCCCGTTCCTTACGACCCGCGGGGAAGAGCTGGCGGTGGGCATCGAGCGCGCCGCGGCGTTCCTCCAGACCGCCGCCCGGTCGTCCACCGGACTGTCCCGGCTCTATACCTCGGGCGGCGGCGCCCGGATCCCGGGGCTTACCCGGACCCTCGCCGACCGGCTCCGGTTGCCGGTCGAACTCGCGAATCCCATCAAGCGGTTGCAGGTGGGCGACGGGGTGTTCGACGGGATGAACATCGACGAAGTCGCGCCATTGCTGATGCTCCCGGTGGGCCTGGCCCTCCGTACCGCGGCTTGAGCCCCGCCCTCACGCACCGAAGGCGTCCATGATCACGATCAACCTCAAGCCGGGTTCAAGGCGCGCCGCGGCGGGCGCATCGCTCGCCGGCGGGATGAACGCGCTCCGGACCATGCGCACCCGGGTCAAAGACCCGTGGCCCATGGCCGCCCTGGTGGTGGTTGCCCTCACTGCGATTGGCCTGGCCTGGATCGGATTCGGTTCCGCGTCCCGGGTCAGCTCGCTGGAGGACGAACTCGCCACCGCCCGAGCGGAAAACCGGCGCTTCAAGTCGTTTCAGACCGAGAAGAAGCGGGCCGAGGCGGCCAAGGACTCGGTGGTCCAGCAGATCGCCACCATCCGCGCGGTCGATGGCGACCGCTACGTCTGGCCCCACATCCTGGACGAAGTCACCCGGGCGGTGCCCCCGTTCACCTGGCTCACCGAGATGGCCGCGGTACCCCAGGCCGCGCCGCTCGACAGCACCAGCATCGCTCCGCCGCCGGTGTCGTTCCAGATCCTTGGCCGCACGATGGATATCCAGGGGTTCACCCGGTTCATGCGGCAGCTCGAGGACTCTCCCTGGCTGCGTGACGTGACCGTCGTGGCTACCACCACCCAAATCGATCATGGTCGCGCGGTGACCGCCTTCACCGTCCGGGCCGCCTACGAGCGGCCGGGACGCGGGCGCACACCGGCCGCGCCGGCCGCGGAGAGATAAGCATGGCACTCCTCGATTCGACTCGCAGCAAGGCGATCGTCGCGATCCTGATCACGCTGCTGCTCGGCTACATGATCTACTCCGGCGACGGCCTCAAGACCTTCGGGATGACCGGTCTCAAGGCCAAGCAGGACCAGGCCGCGGCGCTGACCGACTCGCTCGCCGCGGTGAAGGCCTCCACCGACAGCGCCAAGCGGGATCTGGCTCGGGGCTCGGTCGAAGATCTCAAGCAGAAGACCGAAGCCTACCGGGTCACCCTCGAGGCCCTGCGGCAGCTGGTGCCGGATCAAAACGAGGTGCCGGGCCTGATCGATGCGATTTCCACCCGGGCCAAGGTGCGGGGAGTGCACGTCGCTTCGCTGGCGCCCCAGCCGGTCGAAAGCGGACCTTCGCCCTTCGACACCCATCGGTACCGGATCTCGGTCATCGGGCACTACGACCAGATCGGCGAGTTCCTGACCGACGTGGCCGGGCTCAAGCGCATCATCGTCCCGATCGACGTCTCGCTGGTGGCGGCCGATCGCACCTCGGCCCGCGCGCTGGGAGATACCTCGCGTGCCATGCTGGAGGCGCGGTTCGTCGTGAAGACCTTCGTCAAGTCCGCCGGTGCGGGAGGAGAACCGCGTGGCAACTAGAGCCTTCGGGCCGGGGACCCTGCTCCTCGTGCTCCTCGCCGGCTGCGGCGGGGGCGGAGATGCCGCCGCTCCGGCCGTCGATCCGGCCGCAGCCGTGGAAGAAGCCGCGGCGGCCAAACCGGCCGCGGCCCCCGCCGGTGCGGCTGCCCAGCGGCAGATCAAGGTCGACGAATCGCTGATTCCCGAGCCGGGAGCGGCCATCGTGCGGGAGACCTACGGCTTTACCGGCGGCACCCGCGACCCGTTCCTTTCGGTGCTCGAGAGCGGTAACGCGGGGCCGGAGCTGGCCGATCTCGATCTGGTCGGGATCATCTATCAGGACCGGAACCCGTCAGGAAGCGTGGCGGTGCTGCGGGACCGCTTGAACGGAAAACGGTACAATGTCCGCGAGGGAGAGCGTTTGGGCCGGATGCACGTGTCCGACATCCGCCAGAAGGACGTGACCTTCACCATCGATGACTACGGTACGGAGCGGCAGCAGACGCTGACGATCCGCAAGCAGGAGGGTAACGCCCCATGATCCATCGTTCCTGGTCGCTCCTCGCGAGCGCGCTTCTCCTCGCGGCACCCTCGGTCCACGCGGCAAACGGCCGCGACGGCGAGGTCCGCGCGGTGAGCCTCGTGCCGGCATCGGGCAAGGCCGAGCTGGTCATCCAGATCCAGGGCGCGGTGCAGGTCACCGACCGCACCCTGACCGATCCCAACCGGATCGTCCTGGATATCGCCGGCGCCACCCTCGGTACCGGGATGAACCGGTCGGCCTACGATGGCGTGAAGCGCGCCGGCGTGCTCAACGTCCGGCTGAGCCAGTACACCCCCGATGTCGTCCGGGTGGTGATGGACGTCGAGCGGCTGGTGCCCTATCGGGTGGAGCGCTCCGACGAAGCCATCCGCGTCTCCTTCGGCTCCGACCAGGGTTTCCTGGCCTGGAACGGTGGCTCGGTCACCGCGGTTCGGGACCAGGCCATGGCCGCGGCGCCGGTCCCCGCTCCTCTGTCCGAGCGGGTCGAAGCGGCTCCCGCCGTCCCCGCCTCCGATGCCCGCGCCCTCAACCGCGTGATGGGCCGCAGCCAGGCCCGCCCGGCCACCCGAATCACGGTGAGCTGGAGCAACGCGAGCATTGAAGAGGTGATTGGCGCCTTCCAGGCCATCAGCGGCAAGTCGATAATTCTGGGTAAGGACATCAAGCGGACTGTCACCGCGGAAATCAACGACCAGCCGTGGCCGGAAGCGTTCTACGCGATTCTGGCTGCCCAGGGGCTGTCCGCGCAGGAAATGCCGGGCGGAATCCTCCGGGTGGACCAGCCGTCCAACCTGGCCGAGATCGATTCCCTGGAACAGCGCGAGACCCACGTCGTGCGGGTCAACTACGCCCGCGTCGGTGAGCTGGTGAACTCGCTCAAGGGCATTCTCACCAAGCGGGGGACGGCCGTCGCCGACAGCGCGACCAACTCCGTGATCCTGACCGACGTCCGCAGCAACATTGACCTGGTCGTCGATTTCGTCGGGCAGCTGGACCTCAAGCCCAAGAGCGTCTCGATCCAGGCCAAGATCATCTTCGTCGATCGCACCGATCTCGAGCAGCTCGGCTTCAAGTACGACATTGGCTCGCGGAACCAGTTCTTCAACCGGATCGTGCAGCGCTCCGACCCGCTCAAGGGCGGCAA
>JAYUAL010000056.1:0-5956 GCA_043741355.1 Gemmatimonadales bacterium
CTGGTATTCGGCGGTGGTGATCTGGGCCGAGAGCCCTGAGGTGGCGACCGCACCAAATAGAGCGGCCACGATGAGGACCTTGCGTCCTTGCGTCCATGCATCCTTGCGTCTCATGAGAATCCTTGTTGGGCGTCTTAGCCTCTTAGCGGTCGTCCAGCTTCCGCCCCGCATTCAGGTTGTCGAAATGGAGAATGGTGTTGAGCACCAGGAAGTAGCTGCCCACCGTCGTTCCCCGGTACACCGGGTTGATCGAGAACAGCACCACGTGCCCCTTGCCCCGCGGCGCGTCAACCACGATGGGCCGGTCGGCGAGCTCGCTGCCCCCGCCCAGGAGTCCCGACACCAGCAGGTCCTTCTGATTGGTGAACCGGAGCACCACCCGGGGGCGCTGGTCGGGCGGAATGATACCAAGCGGGTTACGCATCTGGTCGTTCTGAATCGGCGGGAATTGCCAGGCCTCGACCGGCGCCGTCGGCACGAGCTCGAACCGCGGATCCAGCGCAGGGCGGCCCTGCGCCACGTCGGGGTCGTTCGCGGTACCCCGACCGGTGGGCCGGCCGCTCTGCTCGCCGAAGCGCCGGAACCCTCCGCCCAGCGTGTTGCCTACCGAGAAGCTGCCGCCGTCGTCGCTCATCACCGCCAGGCTGTCGATGATTCCGTAGGATATCGGGCTGGTCTCGTCGACGATACGCGAGCGCAGCAGGCTTCCCACCACTCGGCTCTGCCCCGCCTGGTTGGACCGCACTCCGCTGGCCAGGCCGAACTGGATGGCAAAGTCGGCGGTGTTGGCCGCGCCCAGCAGGACACCACCTCCCATGACGAAGTCTTCCAGGTGCTTGAGCCCGTTCCAGCCGAGCCCGGGCCTGATGTCGTCGGTCTGGGCCCAGGTGCCGATGTTGGGAGTCTCCGGGGAGTTCTTCCACGGCATCGGGTTCCGCCACATCGGAAGGCCCGAAACAATCTGCTGCGCGCTCCCGCCGGCGGGGGGGAAGATGATCACGTCCCACCGGGAGGCGAGGTTCTCCGTCGCCGCAACGTCCTGCACGCTGATATAGTCGTAGGGTATCGCCATGAAGTCGAAAGCCTGGCGCCACCACCCCTCGGGCTGGGTGTTGATCCAGGTATGCATGATCGCCACCCGCGCGGCCCGGATCGGATGGGTAGACACGGAAGGCATCGCGGCCAGCGCGTATCCGGTCAGGCCCAGCTCCTTGGTGAGCGCACCCAGGTCCGACGGGGCGTTCCGGATCAGGAAGCTTCCCCGGTTGAACTTGCGGCCGGCCGCCTCGAAGGGCGCCTCCGCCGCCACCATGTCGGCGTTCTTGAGCCGGTAGCGCAGTGTGGCGAGCGCGTTGTCGCCGTTGTGATTGATGGCCACCACCGAGCCGGTGCCGCTGATGCCCCCCGGTGCGCGGACCGCTCCGCTCACCCGCTCCATCGGCGCGTCGAGCACCTTGGGGTCCACCACTCGCGCCGCCTCGACCCCGAAGCCTTCGGGAAAGGTCCAGCCGGTGTCGTCATAGGGGGTCTTCTGCGGATCGTTAGGGCTCCAATACTGGTAGTCCAGCAACCCGTCGGCGATGCGGGAGTACGGCTGGTCCATCCGGATGATGTAGCTCCCCGCAGGGAAGGACTTCGTCGTGGCTTTCGCGGCGAGTGAATCCGCGCTCCCGCCCTCCCGTCCTCCAGTCTTCTCGTCTTCCCGTCCTCCCGTCCTCCCGCCCCGCGGCGGCGCCGGCATGCTCACCGTGAACGCCGCCGTCGCGCGACTGATCTCCACGTGCTGTTTCTGCAAGACCCGGAGCAGCTCCGCCTGAGTCCCGGGACGCCGGGTGTCCCCGGTCAGTACATACGCGGCCGGGCCCTCGGTCTTCGCCTTCAGGATCGAGCGCTTGCTCTTCTCGTAGAAATTCTGGAGAAAGAGGCGCTTGTTGCTGGCGATGTATGACAGGGACACCAGCAATCCGGTCTGCTCGTAGTTGTTGTTGTTGCGCAGCGACCACTTCACTCGGGGCAGCGGCGGGTTTTGGCGGTACCAGGTGCGCGAGGTTTCGTCGGGCGACAGGGTCCGCTCCAGCGTCTCGGCGCTACCCCCGTTGCCGAAGGTCTCGTAGAGCCGGCTGATCCCGTTGTGGGTCGCGGCCATGAACATCAGGTAGCCCGGGCTCCAGGTGTCGAAATTGCCGAAGGCAAACACCCCCGGCATGCCCATTCGGGTCATCTCCTGCACGTTGTTCCAGCCGATCATCTGCCATTCGTTGGTCACCAGCGGGTCGAGCCATGCGTTGTAGGGCCCGTCGCCAATGGTGTTGTCGTAGAGGTAGGGCACCGATTCGTGGAGGTCGTGGATGACCTGCGCCTTCCAGTCCACGTACGTGTTGAGCACGTTCTGGGAGAGCTTGAGGGTGAGCCCCATCGCGTCGCGGTTGTTGTCGTGCGCCACGTAGTGCCCCCAGTACAGCAGATTGGGCCAGGTGTCGTTGGGGTGGGCCATGTGCCAGTTGAACAGATCCACCTGCCGGTCCCGTCCGTCCACCTCCACGATCGGAGTGATCAGGGTGATCAGATTGTCGCGGATGTTCTTGACGTAGGGGGCTTCATCCACCGCGAGCCGATAGGCCAGCTCCATGAGCGCGGTGGGTGCTCCCGCTTCGGGGGAGTGAATCGTGCCGGTGATGTAGTAGACCGGCGTGCTCATGCCCGCCAGCCGCGCCGCCTCGGCGTCGTTCATGTTGATGGAGCGCGGGTCCGCCAGCTTGGCCAGCCGGGCCCTGTTCTCGTCGAGCCGACCCATGATCGCCTCGGAGGCGATCGCCACGGCGATCATCTCGCGGCCCTCCTCGGTGGTGCCGATCGAGATCACCTTCACCCGCGGGCTGGCCTTGGCCAGGAGCCGCATGTACTCGTAGACCTCCTTCGAGTAGGGCAGCTTGTTGGGCGCTCCGGCGATGTCGCCCAGCACCACGGAAGGGGTCGGCACCGTCTTCGAGGCCGGCAAATAGTCCACCAGCGGAGAAAGGAAGAACGGCTCGGTGGTGTATTCCCGAATCTTCCTGGTATACGCCTCATCGATCGGCTGCCTCGGACTCCGGCCCGGCGTGAACGGCGACGCGGCGGGAGACGCGCCGGTGCCCGCAGACTGGGCCATCGCGGGTGGTGCGCTGTGGAACAGGGTGAGGGACAGGACGACACCGGCCGCGACGGCGGGACTACGCATGACGAGCCTCGGGTGGAGTAGAAGGGCGGGGCGAATGCCTGCATGGAAACTACGTCAAATGGCACCGGTTTGCCTGGACCAGCCGGCCACGTATTCACCGATTGCGGGTGGAGATCTGGCCCGTTCCCCTCCAGCGGAGCTACTTTTGGGGCATGGACTCGCGCCGAATGTTTCTCGGACGTTGCACCGCGGTCAGCTTGGCGTTCATCGCGGCTGCCCGGCCGGTCTGGGCCAGTCCCCGCCGAGTCGCCGCCCCCGGCCCGCACCCTTCGCCTCGCCCCGGCATCACCGCCGCCAAGATGCCCACCAAAGAGCAGCTCGCCGACGCCCCCAAGGCCGAGGCGGTCTTTGATTCGGTGCGGGAGATCCCTGAAATCGTCGATGGCATCCGCTGCCACTGCGGCTGCGCAGACAGCCCTGATTTCTACTCCCTGCTGACCTGCTACGAAGGGGAGGACGCGATGGCCAAGGCCTGCCCGGTGTGCCAGGGGCAGGGCCGGCTCGCCGCCCGGCTCCACAAGGAGGGCAAGACCCTGGACGAGATTCGGACCGCCATCGATGCGAGGTACGGATGAAGGCAAGTCTCACTGTCCTCTCCGTCCTCTCCGTCCTCACTGTCCGTCCAGGCGAAGCCCAGATCCGGGCCAGCGAGCCGGCGCTGGTCGCGCAGACCATCGACGGCACCCGGTTCACGGTAGAGTACTCCCGGCCGCGGGCTCGCACCCGCGACTCGCTCTTCGGCAAGACCGTCACCTGGGGCGAGGTCTGGACCCCGGGGGCCAACTGGGCCACGACGCTCGAGGTCAGCAAAGACGTTCGGGTCAACGACCATCCGCTGACCGCCGGCAAATACTCGGTGTGGTTCGTGGTGCGGAAGGAGGGCCCCTGGACCGTGGTGCTCGACCCCAGGAGCCGCCTCTTCCACATGGCCCACCCGGACTCGAGCGCCGCACAGATCCGCTTCAATGTCCCGCCGGTGGCGGCCCCGTTCTCCGAGGCGCTCACCTGGTCTTTCAGCGGGATCCATCCCGACGGCGTGACCCTGGCCATGGACTGGGGTACGGTCCGGGTCCCGATCGAGATCCGAGTCGCCTCCTCCGTTGCGCTGACCACGACGGCGGAAAGGGCCGCGCCTTACCTCGGCAATTTCTCGTTCGCCTGGACCGGCGGGCCCGCGGCCGCCAAGCCGATCAAGCTCATCATCACCTACGAGAACGGCTCGATGATGGGGCGGTGGGACCCCGCCCCGTTTCCCGAGTGGGACCGCTTCTTCATGATCGAGATCTCCGCGGGTACCTTCATTCCCGGGTTTCTCGACAAGGGAAAGCTCTACGACGTCGAGCGGGACATGGTCTTCGAGTTCAAGACGGAGGCAGGACGCGCCGCGGAGTTGAAGGTGCGCGCCGAAAAGGACCAGGTAATCGCCGAGGGCAAACGCCTCCCCTAACACGGGTGCCACCCGTACCCTTACCTCCGGATCCCGATGAATCGCACTGTCCTCACCGTCCTCACCGTCCTTACTATCCCTACCTTCGCAACCGCTCAGATCCGAGCGAGCGAGCGCTCCACCCTCTCCCAGACCATCGACGGCACCCGCATCACCATCGACTACGGTCGGCCGCGGCTCCGGGGCAGGGCGCCGATCTTCGGCAAGGTGGTGAAGTGGGGCGAGGTGTGGACTCCCGGTGCCAACTGGGCGACGACACTGGAAACCAGCCGGCCCATTGCCCTCGACGGGCACCCGGTACCCACCGGGAAGTACTCGGTCTGGCTGGTGGTCCGGCAATCGGGAGCGTGGAGCTTGGTCCTCGATCCCGATCATCACCGCTACCACATGAAGCCGCCCGACTCGAACACCACGCAGATCCGAATTCCCGTCAAACCGGCCGCCGCTCCCGCTACCGAGGTCCTGACCTGGTCGTTCCCCGAGATCCGGGTGAGTGGTGGCACGCTCCGGCTGCAATGGGCGGAGACGGCAGTCACGACCGACCTGAAGGTCTCCCCCTCCTACGGCATCGCGATGTCGAAGGAGGCTGCGGAGCCCTTTCTCGGCCGATATTCCTTCGCCTGGCTGCCTGTGCAGGGAGAGAAGGCCGACACCAGCATGCTGGTCCTCACCTACGAGAAGGGCTCGCTCTATGGCAACTTCGTCCCCCGGGACAACTATATGAAGAGCTTCGTGATGATCCGGATCGGGGACGGGAGTCTGATCCCGGGGCTGTTCGAGAAGGGGGAAATCTACGAGGTGATCCGGGACATGGTGTTCGAATTCAAGGGGCCCAAGGGGCGTCCCGACGCCTTCGAGGTGCGCGACGACAACGACGAGCTCATCGCGGGAGGGAAGCGGATTCCCTAAGCCACGTTGCACCCGGGGCTGTAGCACCCCGGGCTAGGGTGGGGAACTCGTCTCGGGGCCCACACAGTGCGCGTCGAGATCGCGCACACCCGGCCAACGCAGAGCGCACTGACGGTCCCCTCGACGAGCCCCACCCGTCGCCCGGGTGCTACGTGAGTCCAGCAGCGGCCACCCCGAGCACCGCGGAGCGAGAGGGGCCGGGGAGCGGCCGCAGCGAGCCGGCTAGCCCGGCGTCCCGGGAGACACCAGGACCTCGCGCCCCAGCAGCTTGGCCAGCACGTCCGACTTCTTGGCGGCACCCCAGCACTCCAGCGACAGATCCGCGCCCCGAAGCTTGGGCGTCGCCCGGATGGTGAGCCGCTCGGCGGTAAGCCGCGTGCTCA